>NZ_QKLN01000030.1:0-3820 GCF_003225665.1 Pseudomonas sp. TKO26 | reverse complement strand
CGCCACCCCCGCGCCGCCCAAGGGCGATCCGCCCGTCACTCGGCCGCCGCTGGAGCTCCAAGCATAGCCAGCGGCCCCGGCACGCCGACGGATGCTGCCGGCGGTCGGCGTCATCTGCAGGCCACCGAAGGTGATTCGGTGATTTGCCTGACCTGGATCAGGGCCTCTGGCACAGGCCTGTGCCAGAGGCCCTTGCGGCCATCCCCGGGGGTGCTGGAGGGGGTGCAGCAAGTTGTCGCAGGGGCCCGGAAAAGCTCATCTGATACGGTTTTTTATCAAATACCTGAGTCTGTTATGCAAACAGATCCGTGGTCATAGTTGCCCGGCCTGATGGAGGCTGATGAGCGAACGACCATGAGCGAAAGAATCCCCGTCCGATTAGTAGAGACCTTCGAACCTTCACAACCCAAACAGATGAAGTCGAAGACCACCGACAAACACGTTTACACCCGCAGCTTCACCGGTTTGTTCCGTACCCTGCGCATGACCGGCGCGGGTTTTCTGTTCCTGCTGTTCTTCGGCACGGTGTGGTTGAACTGGGGCGGCCGCCAGGCGGTGCTCTGGGACCTGGCCGAGAGCAAGTTCCACATTTTTGGCGCGACCTTCTGGCCCCAGGACTTCATTCTGCTCTCGGCGCTGCTGATCATCTGCGCCTTCGGCCTGTTCGCCATCACGGTGTTCGCCGGCCGGGTCTGGTGCGGCTACACCTGCCCGCAAAGCTCGTGGACCTGGCTGTTCATGTGGTGCGAGAAGGTCACCGAAGGCGAGCGTAACCAGCGCATCAAGCTGCAAGCCGCGCCCTGGGGCCTGAACAAGCTGGCCCGCCGGGCCATGAAGCACACCCTGTGGCTGGGCATCAGCCTGCTCACCGGCCTGACCTTCGTCGGCTACTTCACCCCGATCCGCCCCCTGGCCCACGAGCTGCTGACCCTGCAGATCGGCGGCCTGAGCCTGTTCTGGGTGCTGTTTTTTGCCGCGGCCACCTACATCAACGCCGGCTGGCTGCGCGAGGCGGTGTGCATGCACATGTGCCCCTATGCCCGCTTCCAGAGCGTGATGTTCGACAAGGACACCCTGACCATCTCCTACAACCCGGTGCGCGGTGAAAGCCGTGGCCCGCGCAAGCGCGATGTGAAGCCTGCCGACGTCGGCCTGGGCGACTGCATCGACTGCCAGCTGTGCGTGCAGGTCTGCCCGACCGGCATCGACATCCGCGACGGCCTGCAGATGGAGTGCATCGGCTGCGCGGCGTGCATCGACGCCTGCGATTCGATCATGGACAAGATGGGCTATGCCCGGGGGCTGATCGCCTACACCTCCGAACACCAGCTGCAAGGGGGCAAGACCCACCTGCTGCGGCCGCGCCTGGTGGGCTACAGCGCGGTGCTGCTGGTGATGATCGGCGCCCTGGTGCTGGCCCTGGTGCAACGGCCGATGGTGTCCCTGGACGTGAGCAAGGACCGTGGCCTGTTCCGCGAGAACGCCATGGGCCAGATCGAGAACATCTACAGCCTGAAGATCATCAACAAGACCCAGGAACGGCAGAACTACCGCCTGGCCCTGGTGGACGGCGATGGCTTCGAACTGCAGGGCAAGACCGAACTGAGCCTGGCCCCCGGGGAAATCACCGACCTGCCGGTCTCGGTGGCCATGACCCAGGACCGTGCGCAAAGCAGCTCCCAGGCCATCAGCTTCAAGGTCGCCGACAGCGATGACCCAAGCGTCTATGCCGTGGCCAAGAGTCGTTTTGTCGCGCCGATCAACCGCTGAGCCTCTAGAATGCCGTGGCCGGGGAGCCTGCTGGCTTCCCCGGACCACGGGAACTCTGTACTCGACGCCGCCATGGGCCCGCCCTGGCCGTCGAGTCCCCCGACTCCCTCGCCACCGAACACCTAGACCCGATGACCAGACTGGATCTTGCCCCGCAGATGAAACGCTACGAAAAATTCGCCGACGACATCGCCGAACTGATCCGCTCCGGGGTCCTGGGCCCGGGCCAGCGCGTGCCTTCGGTGCGCTACGCCAGCCAGACCTACGGGGTCAGCCCGTCGACGGTGTTCCAGGCCTACTACCTGCTGGAGCGCCGCGGCCTGATCCGCGCCCGTCCGCGTTCCGGCTACTTCGTCAACGCCCACGCGCCGAGCCCGTTCTCCGAGCCGGTGATCAGCAGCGAAGTCAATGAATCCACTGAAGTCGATGTCAGCGAACTGGTGTTCTCGGTGCTCGACTCGATCAAGGACCCGAGCACCGTGCCCTTCGGCTCGGCGTTTCCCAGCCCGACCCTGTTCCCCCTGCAACGCCTGTCCCGCTCCCTGGCCAGCGCCAGCCGCGAGATGGACCCGCGGGTGGTGGTCACCGACATGTCCCCGGGCAACCCGCAACTGCGCCGTCAGATCGCCCTGCGCTACATGGTGGCCGGGCTGATGCTGCCCATGGAGGAACTGCTGATCACCAACGGCGCCCTGGAGGCCCTGAACCTGTGCCTGCAAGCGGTGACCGAACCCGGCGACCTGGTGGCGATCGAGGCCCCGGCCTTCTATGCCAGCCTGCAAGTGCTGGAACGGCTCAAGCTCAAGGCGGTGGAAATTCCCGTGCACCCGCGGGACGGCATCGACCTTGGGGTCCTGGCCCAGACTCTGGAGCGGCACCCGATCAAGGCTTGCTGGTGCATGACCAGCTTCCAGAACCCCATGGGCGCGAGCATGCCCGAGGCCAAGAAGCAGGAACTGGTTGAGCTGTTGCGCCAGCACCAGGTGCCGCTGATCGAAGACGACGTCTACGCCGAGCTGTACTACGGCCAGCAGGCGCCGAAACCGGCCAAGGCGTTCGACACCGAGGGCCTGGTGATGCACTGCGGCTCCTTCGCCAAGAGCCTGGCCCCGGGCTATCGCATCGGCTGGGTGGCGGCCGGACGTTATGCGCAGAAGATCGAACGCCTGAAACTCATGACCTCGCTGTGCGCCTCGATGCCGGCCCAAGCGGCGATTGCCGACTACCTGCAGCACGGCGGCTACGACCGTCACCTGCGCAAACTGCGCTACGCCCTGGAAGAACAGCAGAGCGCCATGCTGGCGGCGATTGCCCGCTACTTCCCGGCCCAGACCCGGGTCAGCCAGCCGGCGGGCGGCTACTTCCTGTGGCTGGAACTGCCACCACAGATGGACTCGCTGAAACTGTTCCAGATGGCCCTGGCCCAAGGCATCAGCATTGCCCCCGGGCCGATCTTTTCCCCGACCCAGCGCTTTCGCAACTGCATCCGCCTGAACTACGGCAGCCCCTGGAACGAAGCGGCGGAACGGGCCATGGAAACCCTGGGGCGGATCATCCGCTCCTTTTGAGGGTTAGAGGCGCAGGGTGAATCGGACGATGGGGTGTATCAGCTGCACCGGGGTGGCAGGCTTAGCGTCTCCTTCGTCGGAATGCCGCCCAAGCCGTTCGCAGCCTGCGGCAGCGGCTACGGAGTCCTACGTTGTCCTGTAGCCGCTGCTGAGCCCGCGAAGCTGCGAAAAGGTCCGCAAGACCTTCGGCAGCGGTTACATGTAACGCGAACGGCAATGACACAAGGCCGGCCGGCAGGCCGCCGTCAGATGTTGATCTTGCTCTGGCTTTTGATCTTGATCTGCTTCCCCCGTTAACCACGATGGCCGAACGCAGGCATTGGGCCGTGGGTAACCCGGCAGGACGCCGGGTTATCCGCCACCCGGCCAGGGATGGCCGGTGGCGGCGGCCCACGGATCAATGCCGGAGTTCGGGCATGCCGAGCCTAGGCGAGGCACCGAGTGGAGGGGCAAAGCCCTTTGGTTACTTTGGGGCCCCAAAG
>NZ_QKLN01000029.1:0-4016 GCF_003225665.1 Pseudomonas sp. TKO26 | reverse complement strand
CCATAGAGCGTTGGAACCACCTGATCCCATCCCGAACTCAGAAGTGAAACGATGCATCGCCGATGGTAGTGTGGGGTTTCCCCATGTGAGAGTAGGTCATCGTCAAGATTAAATTCCGAAACCCCAATTGCGAAAGCAGTTGGGGTTTTGTTTTTGCGCGGTAGAAAAATTCGCTCTTATCCGCAAACAAATTTGTACAGTTATTTTCGAATTGGAACACTAGAATAGCCGCTACTTTCTCCACTTCCAGAGCCGTCTATGCCAGATCCGGTTGACGCCCCCGGGTTGTCAGAATTACCACTGGACGACCTGGTTGCTTGCCACGAGTGCGATCTGCTGATGCGCAAGCCAAGGCTTGCTCTCGGCGAAAAGGCTCAATGCCCGCGTTGTGGCTATGAACT
Organism: Pseudomonas sp. TKO26; assembly: GCF_003225665.1. Classification (NCBI taxonomy): domain Bacteria; kingdom Pseudomonadati; phylum Pseudomonadota; class Gammaproteobacteria; order Pseudomonadales; family Pseudomonadaceae; genus Pseudomonas; species Pseudomonas sp. TKO26. The sequence goes on along the minus strand of NZ_QKLN01000029.1, from coordinate 3,615 downwards.
CTACGCACACCGGCACAATGTCGTTGAACGTAGCCTGGCTCTGGTGATCGCCGCCTTGTTGCTCTACGTACCGGCGAACTTTCTTCCCATCATGCAGCTCAATCTATTGGGACAGTCTTCCGAAGATACCGTCTGGAGCGGCGTGCAAGGCCTGTTCGATACCGGTATGGAAGGCGTGGCGCTGGTGGTGTTCCTGTGCAGCATGGGCATCCCCCTGATCAAGTTGATTTGCCAGCTCCTGGTCCTGTTGAGTATTCGCTGGAACATCGGGCGCAGTTACGGCTTGCTGCTCTACCGCATTTATCACCACTTGCGCGATTGGGGCATGCTCGAGGTCTATCTGATGGGCGTGCTGGTGGCCATCGTCAAGTTAGCCGACATGGCCTCCATCACCGTGGGCCTGGGCCTGGTGTGTTTTATCAGTCTGTTGTTGGTCCAGGTCTGGCTGGAGGTGGTGATGTCACCTCACCAGATCTGGCAAGCGTTATCGGGAGAGGATGTGCATGCGGGCGATTGATGCAGGCATTCTGATTTGCATCGAATGCCATGAGTTGAACCGGCAGGAGGCCGACAGCGACGAGCAGACCTGCACTCGTTGCGGAGCCCTGGTCCACCCCCGCCGTCCCAATAGCATCCTGCGCACCTGGGCGTTGTTGCTCACCGCCGCCATTCTCTATGTTCCGGCCAATCTGCTGCCGATCATGACGGTCAGCTCACTGGGCCAGGGCGACCCCAGCACCATCATGTCGGGGGTTATCCAGCTGGTGCAGCACGGCATGTTTCCCATTGCCGCGGTAGTATTTGTCGCCAGTATCCTGGTGCCCACCTTCAAGCTAGTGGGCATAGCCCTGCTGTTGTTTTCGGTACAGCGCCACCAGCCATTGTCAGCAAGGCAGCGGATCATCATGTACCGCTTTATCGAGTTCATCGGTCGCTGGTCGATGCTGGATATCTTTGTCATCGCCATCCTGGTGGCGCTGGTCAACTTTGGACGGCTGGCCAGCATCGAAGCCAATCTCGGTGCGGTTGCCTTTGCCAGTGTGGTGATTCTGACCATGCTGGCCGCAGTAACTTTCGATCCCCGACTGATCTGGGATAACACGGAGTCGGACGACGACCATGAGTGATTTGCCTATCGCCAAAACCCGCCCTGCCTCCAATTGGTCAGCCATCTGGGTACTGCCCCTGATTGCCCTGATCATCGGTGGCTGGCTGGGCTGGCGTGCCTACAGCCAGACCGGCATCGAGATCCAGTTGCGCTTCGAAAGCGGTGAGGGGATCCAGGCCAACAAGACCGAAGTGGTCTACAAAGGCATGCCCGTGGGTAAGGTCAAGACTCTGGCCCTGGACGATGAAGGCAACTCCAAGGGGGTGATCGCCACGGTCGAGATGAACAAGGACGTCGAACAGTACCTGAAAACCAACACCCGCTTCTGGCTGGTCAAGCCCAGTGTCAGCCTGGCCGGCATCACCGGCCTGGAAACCCTGGTCTCCGGCAACTACATCGCGGTCAATCCCGGCGAAGGGGAGCCCGCACGCAAGTTCAAGGCCCTGGCCGAAGAACCGCCCCTATCGGACGCCAAGCCCGGTCTGCACCTGACCATCAAGGCTGAGCGCCTGGGCTCGCTGAACCGTGGCAGCCCAGTGTTCTATAAACAGATCCAGGTGGGACAGATCAAAAGCTTCCTGCTTTCCGAAGACCAGAGCACGGTCGAACTCAAGGTCTATATCGAGCCCACCTACGCCAACCTGGTGCGCAAACACACACGTTTCTGGAACGCCAGCGGTATCAGCATCGACGCCAACCTGTCCGGGGTCAAAGTGCGCAGCGAGTCCCTGTCCAGCATCGTCGCCGGCGGTATCGCCTTTGCCACGCCGGAAAATCGCAAGGACAGCCCGCCGACCGATCCAAGCCTGCCGTTCCGCCTCTATGAAGATTTCGATGCCGCCCAGGCCGGTATCCGGGTCAAGGTCAAGCTCACCGATTTCGAAGGCCTGCAGGCCGGACGCACCCCGGTGATGTACAAGGGCATCCAGGTGGGCAGCCTGAAAGCGCTGAAGGTCGATTCCGATCTCACCAGCGCCACCGCCGAGCTGACCCTCGATCCGCTGGCCGAGGACTACCTGGTCCAGGGCACCCAGTTCTGGACCGTCAAACCCTCCATCTCCCTGGCCGGCATCACTGGACTTGAGGCGCTGGTCAAAGGCAACTACATCGCCATTCGCCCCGGCGACAAGGGCGCAGCGCCCCAACGCGAGTTCGAAGCCCGGGCCAAGGCCCCGCCTCTGGATTTGCGTGCACCGGGCCTGCACATGGTGCTGTTCACCGACAACCTCGGCTCCCTGGATGTGGGCAGCCCGATCCTCTACAAGCAGGTCAAGGTCGGCTCGGTGCAGAGCTATCAGTTCTCTCACACCCGCAAGCAAGTGGTGATCGGCGTTCATATCGAGAAAGAGTACGAGTCACTGGTCAACGGCTCGACCCGTTTCTGGAACGTCAGCGGCATCACCCTCACCGGCGGACTCACCGGCGGCATCCAGATCAAGAGCGAGTCGCTGCAGAGCCTGATGGCCGGGGGTATTGCCTTCGAGACACCGCTGCCCAACGTGCCGCTGAAAAAGCGCATTCCGCGTTTCCGGCTGTTCGCCAATCAGGAAGAGGCGGCGCAGCGTGGCACCCTGGTCACCATCAAGGTCGATCGCGCTGATGGGCTGCGCGCTGGCACGCCGGTGCGTTTCAAGGGCCTGGATGTGGGCAAGCTGGAGGAAGTGACCCTCAGCGCCGATCTGCAATCGGTGATGCTCAAGGCGCGGATTACCGAAGTGCCGGAGCGTATCGCCCGGGTCGGTAGCCAGTTCTGGGTGGTCAAGCCGGAACTGGGGCTGATGAAGACCTCGAACCTGGAAACCCTGGTCACCGGTCAATACATCGAGGTGCAGCCCGCGACGAAGAACCAGGGCGTACAGACCAGCTTTGTCGCTTTGTCGCAGCCGCCAGAGGCCAGCGTTCCTGAAGCGGGCCTGAGCCTGGTACTGAGCGCTGCGCGCCGTGGCTCGCTGAAGGTGGGGGTGCCGGTGACCTATCGCGAAGTGACGGTGGGCAAGGTGACCGGCTACGAGCTGGGCCAGACGGCCGACCGGGTCCTGATCCACATCCTCATCGAGCCCAAGTACGCGCCGTTGATTCGTGGTGGCACACGCTTCTGGAACAGCAGCGGATTTGGCGTGGACTTTGGCCTGTTCAAGGGCGCCACGGTGCGTACCGAGTCCCTGGAAACCCTGATCCAGGGCGGCATTGCCTTCGCCACCCCGGATGGCGAGCGCATGGGCAACCCGGCCCGTCCCCAGCAGACCTTCCCCCTGTTCGACAAGTTCGAGGATGAATGGCTGACATGGGCCCCCAAGATCCCCCTGGGCAAATAACCCTCTCGTAGGAGCCGGCTTGCCGGCGAAGAGGCCCTCAAGTCCGGCGTTCTTCCAGAGGACGCCTTCGCTGGCAAGCCAGCTCCTTATCTGTTCCAGATCTGCCAGATTAGGTGTCGAGAGTCGGCGTGGACGATCGCTAGCTCCTAGGTCCAAACGATCGTTTTGTAGCAAGGTCTCCACGCCGATATC
>NZ_QKLN01000028.1:0-5625 GCF_003225665.1 Pseudomonas sp. TKO26 | reverse complement strand
TTGGGGTTTCGGAATTTAATCTTGACGATGACCTACTCTCACATGGGGAAACCCCACACTACCATCGGCGATGCATCGTTTCACTTCTGAGTTCGGGATGGGATCAGGTGGTTCCAACGCTCTATGGTCGTCAAGAAATTCGGTAGCCAGTCCGTTGCTTGTGCAACGTGCCAGCGAATGGGTATGTAATAGAGTTGGTGCTTTGTGAGCCTGCAAACTTTCGGTTTGTTTCGTCTTCACACACCGCAATCTGGCCTCTTTCGAGTTCGCAAATTGCTTGGGTGTTATATGGTCAAGCCTCACGGGCAATTAGTATTGGTTAGCTCAACGCCTCACAGCGCTTACACACCCAACCTATCAACGTCGTAGTCTTCGACGGCCCTTTAGGGGATTCAAGATCCCAGTGAGATCTCATCTTGAGGCAAGTTTCCCGCTTAGATGCTTTCAGCGGTTATCTTTTCCGAACATAGCTACCCGGCAATGCCACTGGCGTGACAACCGGAACACCAGAGGTTCGTCCACTCCGGTCCTCTCGTACTAGGAGCAGCCCCTCTCAAATCTCAAACGTCCACGGCAGATAGGGACCGAACTGTCTCACGACGTTCTAAACCCAGCTCGCGTACCACTTTAAATGGCGAACAGCCATACCCTTGGGACCGGCTTCAGCCCCAGGATGTGATGAGCCGACATCGAGGTGCCAAACACCGCCGTCGATATGAACTCTTGGGCGGTATCAGCCTGTTATCCCCGGAGTACCTTTTATCCGTTGAGCGATGGCCCTTCCATACAGAACCACCGGATCACTAAGACCTACTTTCGTACCTGCTCGACGTGTCTGTCTCGCAGTCAAGCGCGCTTTTGCCTTTATACTCTACGACCGATTTCCGACCGGTCTGAGCGCACCTTCGTACTCCTCCGTTACTCTTTAGGAGGAGACCGCCCCAGTCAAACTACCCACCATACACTGTCCTCGATCCGGATAACGGACCTGAGTTAGAACCTCAAAGTTGCCAGGGTGGTATTTCAAGGATGGCTCCACGCAGACTGGCGTCCACGCTTCAAAGCCTCCCACCTATCCTACACAAGCAAATTCAAAGTCCAGTGCAAAGCTATAGTAAAGGTTCACGGGGTCTTTCCGTCTAGCCGCGGATACACTGCATCTTCACAGCGATTTCAATTTCACTGAGTCTCGGGTGGAGACAGCGCCGCCATCGTTACGCCATTCGTGCAGGTCGGAACTTACCCGACAAGGAATTTCGCTACCTTAGGACCGTTATAGTTACGGCCGCCGTTTACCGGGGCTTCGATCAAGAGCTTCGCGTTAGCTAACCCCATCAATTAACCTTCCGGCACCGGGCAGGCGTCACACCCTATACGTCCACTTTCGTGTTTGCAGAGTGCTGTGTTTTTAATAAACAGTCGCAGCGGCCTGGTATCTTCGACCGGCATGAGCTTACGGAGCAAGTCCTTCACCCTCACCGGCGCACCTTCTCCCGAAGTTACGGTGCCATTTTGCCTAGTTCCTTCACCCGAGTTCTCTCAAGCGCCTTGGTATTCTCTACCCAACCACCTGTGTCGGTTTGGGGTACGGTTCCTAGTTATCTGAAGCTTAGAAGCTTTTCTTGGAAGCATGGCATCAACCACTTCGTCACCTAAAAGGTAACTCGTCATCAGCTCTCGGCCTTGAAACCCCGGATTTACCTAAGATTTCAGCCTACCACCTTAAACTTGGACAACCAACGCCAAGCTGGCCTAGCCTTCTCCGTCCCTCCATCGCAATAACTAGAAGTACAGGAATATTAACCTGTTTTCCATCGACTACGCTTTTCAGCCTCGCCTTAGGGACCGACTAACCCTGCGTCGATTAACGTTGCGCAGGAAACCTTGGTCTTTCGGCGTGGGTGTTTTTCACACCCATTGTCGTTACTCATGTCAGCATTCGCACTTCTGATACCTCCAGCAAGCTTCTCAACTCACCTTCACAGGCTTACAGAACGCTCCTCTACCGCATCACTTACGTGATACCCGTAGCTTCGGTGTATGGTTTGAGCCCCGTTACATCTTCCGCGCAGGCCGACTCGACTAGTGAGCTATTACGCTTTCTTTAAAGGGTGGCTGCTTCTAAGCCAACCTCCTAGCTGTCTAAGCCTTCCCACATCGTTTCCCACTTAACCATAACTTTGGGACCTTAGCTGACGGTCTGGGTTGTTTCCCTTTTCACGACGGACGTTAGCACCCGCCGTGTGTCTCCCATGCTCGGCACTTGTAGGTATTCGGAGTTTGCATCGGTTTGGTAAGTCGGGATGACCCCCTAGCCGAAACAGTGCTCTACCCCCTACAGTGATACATGAGGCGCTACCTAAATAGCTTTCGAGGAGAACCAGCTATCTCCGAGCTTGATTAGCCTTTCACTCCGATCCACAGGTCATCCGCTAACTTTTCAACGGTAGTCGGTTCGGTCCTCCAGTCAGTGTTACCTAACCTTCAACCTGCCCATGGATAGATCGCCCGGTTTCGGGTCTATTCCCAGCGACTAGACGCCCTATTAAGACTCGCTTTCGCTACGCCTCCCCTATTCGGTTAAGCTCGCCACTGAAAATAAGTCGCTGACCCATTATACAAAAGGTACGCAGTCACAGAACAAAGTCTGCTCCCACTGCTTGTACGCATACGGTTTCAGGATCTATTTCACTCCCCTCTCCGGGGTTCTTTTCGCCTTTCCCTCACGGTACTAGTTCACTATCGGTCAGTCAGTAGTATTTAGCCTTGGAGGATGGTCCCCCCATATTCAGACAAGGTTTCTCGTGCCCCGTCCTACTCGATTTCATGACTAAGAGATTTTCGCGTACAGGGCTATCACCCACTATGGCCGCACTTTCCAGAGCGTTCCGCTAATCTCAAAGCCACTTAAGGGCTAGTCCCCGTTCGCTCGCCACTACTAAGGGAATCTCGGTTGATTTCTTTTCCTCAGGGTACTTAGATGTTTCAGTTCCCCTGGTTCGCCTCTTGCACCTATGTATTCAGTACAAGATAACCATCTTATGATGGCTGGGTTCCCCCATTCAGAGATCTCCGGATCAAAGTCTGTTTGCCGACTCCCCGAAGCTTATCGCAGGCTACCACGTCTTTCATCGCCTCTGACTGCCAAGGCATCCACCGTATGCGCTTCTTCACTTGACCATATAACCCCAAGCAATCTGGTTATACTATGAAGACGACATTCGCCGAAAATTCGCAAAACTCTTAAGAGTTACTCACAAATTTTACCTTAGCCTGATCCGTTACCAGTGAAAGTAACGTTCAGTCTATCTTTCTATCACATACCCAAATTTTTAAAGAACGATCTAATCAAAAGACTAGAAATCAACATTCAATGTGAATGCTCATTTCTAAGCTTTCAGAAGCAGTTTATGGTGGAGCCAAGCGGGATCGAACCGCTGACCTCCTGCGTGCAAGGCAGGCGCTCTCCCAGCTGAGCTATGGCCCCATAACAAAATTGGTGGGTCTGGGCAGATTCGAACTGCCGACCTCACCCTTATCAGGGGTGCGCTCTAACCAACTGAGCTACAGACCCAATTTCGAGCTTGTAACTGTTAGCTTGGAGCTATCAGCTTGGAGCTTAAAGCTGCTTCTATCGTCTTCTTCAATGAATCAAGCAATTCGTGTGGGAGCTTATGAAGCAGCTGATGTCGTCGATTAAGGAGGTGATCCAGCCGCAGGTTCCCCTACGGCTACCTTGTTACGACTTCACCCCAGTCATGAATCACACCGTGGTAACCGTCCCCCCGAAGGTTAGACTAGCTACTTCTGGTGCAACCCACTCCCATGGTGTGACGGGCGGTGTGTACAAGGCCCGGGAACGTATTCACCGCGACATTCTGATTCGCGATTACTAGCGATTCCGACTTCACGCAGTCGAGTTGCAGACTGCGATCCGGACTACGATCGGTTTTATGGGATTAGCTCCACCTCGCGGCTTGGCAACCCTTTGTACCGACCATTGTAGCACGTGTGTAGCCCAGGCCGTAAGGGCCATGATGACTTGACGTCATCCCCACCTTCCTCCGGTTTGTCACCGGCAGTCTCCTTAGAGTGCCCACCATAACGTGCTGGTAACTAAGGACAAGGGTTGCGCTCGTTACGGGACTTAACCCAACATCTCACGACACGAGCTGACGACAGCCATGCAGCACCTGTCTCAATGTTCCCGAAGGCACCAATCCATCTCTGGAAAGTTCATTGGATGTCAAGGCCTGGTAAGGTTCTTCGCGTTGCTTCGAATTAAACCACATGCTCCACCGCTTGTGCGGGCCCCCGTCAATTCATTTGAGTTTTAACCTTGCGGCCGTACTCCCCAGGCGGTCAACTTAATGCGTTAGCTGCGCCACTAAGAGCTCAAGGCTCCCAACGGCTAGTTGACATCGTTTACGGCGTGGACTACCAGGGTATCTAATCCTGTTTGCTCCCCACGCTTTCGCACCTCAGTGTCAGTATCAGTCCAGGTGGTCGCCTTCGCCACTGGTGTTCCTTCCTATATCTACGCATTTCACCGCTACACAGGAAATTCCACCACCCTCTACCATACTCTAGCTTGCCAGTTTTGGATGCAGTTCCCAGGTTGAGCCCGGGGCTTTCACATCCAACTTAACAAACCACCTACGCGCGCTTTACGCCCAGTAATTCCGATTAACGCTTGCACCCTCTGTATTACCGCGGCTGCTGGCACAGAGTTAGCCGGTGCTTATTCTGTCGGTAACGTCAAAATACTCACGTATTAGGTAAGTACCCTTCCTCCCAACTTAAAGTGCTTTACAATCCGAAGACCTTCTTCACACACGCGGCATGGCTGGATCAGGCTTTCGCCCATTGTCCAATATTCCCCACTGCTGCCTCCCGTAGGAGTCTGGACCGTGTCTCAGTTCCAGTGTGACTGATCATCCTCTCAGACCAGTTACGGATCGTCGCCTTGGTGAGCCATTACCTCACCAACTAGCTAATCCGACCTAGGCTCATCTAATAGCGTGAGGTCCGAAGATCCCCCACTTTCTCCCGTAGGACGTATGCGGTATTAGCGCCCGTTTCCGGACGTTATCCCCCACTACTAGGCAGATTCCTAGGCATTACTCACCCGTCCGCCGCTCGCCACCAGGTACAAGTACCCGTGCTGCCGCTCGACTTGCATGTGTTAGGCCTGCCGCCAGCGTTCAATCTGAGCCATGATCAAACTCTTCAGTTCAAACATCTTTGGGTTTTGAGAAAACCCTAAACTTGGCTCAGCAATCGTTGGTTACATCTTTGATTTCTCGCGGAGTAACTTGTGATGCTGATAATCTTTTTGACTATCAGTCTGACTCCACAAGCACCCACACGAATTGCTTGATTCAGTTGTTAAAGAGCGGTTGGTTAAGATCTTTCGTCTCAACCGAGGCGCGCATTCTACAGCAGCCTCATTTACTGTCAAGCGATTTTTTAAGAAGTTTTTGAAGATTTCCTCAACAACTTCAACCACTTGCGCTTTCGATCTCTCGTTAGCGGGAGGCGAATTCTACAGCGTTACACGCTGCTGTCAACACCTCTTTTCAACCGCTTTCGACCGAGAGGATCGAATCGTTAACAAGGCGAAAA
>NZ_QKLN01000027.1:0-11486 GCF_003225665.1 Pseudomonas sp. TKO26 | reverse complement strand
TCAAGGTGATCGGGTTGGCGCTGCTGTTGGCCGCGACCGTGGCGCTGACGGCATTGGCTACCGGGGCCTGGGCGTTGATGGTCAGCGTGTAGGCCTGGGAGCCGGTGGCGCTGTTGGCGTCGGTGGCGGTGACGGTCAGGTTGAGGGTGCCGGCGGTGCTTGGTGTGCCGCTGATGGCACCGGTGCTGGTGTTCAGGGCCAGGCCGACCGGCAGGCTGCCGGCGGTGATGGCGTAGGTGTAGGGCGCGGTGCCGCCGCTGGCGCTGACGGTTTGGCTATAGGCGCTGCCGACGGTGCCGTCGCTCAAGGTCGTGGGGCTCAGGCTGATGCTCGGCGCACTGACGGTGATGGTCACCGTGGCCGGGCTGGAAGTACCGCTGGCGTTGGTGGCGGTGTAGGTGAAGCTGTCGGAGCCGGAGAACCCGGCGGGCGGGGTGTAGGTGATGCTGGTGCCGCTGGCCGTGGCGGTGCCATGGCTGGCGGCGCTGGCCACGGTAACGCTGGTGGCGGCGCCGCCACTGAGGGCCAGGGTGATCGGGTTGGCGCTGCTGTTGGCGGCGACCGTGGCACTGACCGGGCCGGCGACCGGGGCCGGTACGGTGTAGGTATAGCCGTTGGTCAGGGTCGCGGTGCCCCCTGGCGTGGTGACCACCACGTTCACCGCGCCGGCGGCGTGTGCCGGGGTGGTGGCGGTGATGGTGGTGGCGTTGTTGACGGTGTAGCCGGTGGCCGCCGTTCCGCCAAAGCTCACGGCGGTGGCGCCGGTCAGATTGGTACCGGTCAGGGTGACGGAGGTGGCGCCGGCAGTGGTGCCAGTGTTCGGCGCAGCGGAAGTCAGGGTCGGCGCCGCGGAGCTGGTGACCACCAGGGTATAGGTGGCGACACCGCCCTGATTCAGGCCGTCATTGAGGGTGATGCTGAATGTGTAGGTGCCGGCCGTGGTTGGCGCGCCGTGGAGCGTGGTGGTCGAGCTGCCCGGTGACGGGTCGAGGATCAGTCCCGCTGGCAGGCAGGGCGTCACGCCATCGTAGTCTGGGTCGTTGGCATCGCACTCCACCCATTTGTCCAGCGGCATGGCGCCGCCGGTGGAGCTGATGAGGATGCTCATGGACTGGCCTACCGCTACGCTAGGCAAGGTCGTACCCGTCGCCGGACTGGTGATCACGGGCGCAGCGGCCATTGCCTGGTTGGCCAGGGTCAACATGACCAGCAGCATGAAGAGTGCAATCAGCGGGCGTTTTACCCAGGTACCTAGCGCGGTAAGTGGTGTTCTCATGAGGGCTTCCTGCCTTGCGACCGGTGTGTGGGTCGTATCCAGCTTGATTGTTGATAAAGGTCCAGCGGTTACAGCACGGCTACAGCCGGCCCAATGGGCTGGTTTTGCTTGGCGCTCAAGGGTTGTCGAGGTTGTGTTTGGCAACCGGCCTGGCGGGCCGCTGCATCTGGGTATAAAGGCCGCTGTTGGCACCGGGCTCGAAGCCCAGTCGTTCATAGAGCCTGCGGGCCGGGTTGCCTTGTTCGACACTCAGGCTGCAGGACTGGCGCTCGGCATCCGCTTCGGCAAGCAGGGTGCGCAGCAACTGCGTACCGATGCCCTGGCCGTGCCAGGCCGGGAGCAGGGCAATATCGACGATGCGCAGATCATGGGCCTGGCGATTCACGCACAGGCGGCCGATGGGTGTGCCGGCCTGCTCGATGATCAGGAAACTCGCTGCCGGGTAGTGTTTTTCATAGTGCTGACGTTGCAGTTCGGCCTGGGCAAGCAGGAAGGCGCGGCGTTGGGCGTCATTCAAGCCCGGTACTGCGCTGACTTCGGCCCAGCGGCGCGACAGGTACAGTTCCTGCAGAAAGGGCCGGTCGTGGTCGTCCTGCTGGCGCAGTACGACCACCTGGTTCGTCGGCGGTTGGCGGTGAGTGCAGTAAGTCATCAGGATCTGATCGGGTACTCGCCATCGAGGCAGATGCAATAGCACAGTGTCAGGAAGGGTTGCATGGTGTTGCGCAGCGTTGGCGGCGGTGTGGCGCTGCCGGCCGGCCCAATGGTGCCCATGGCCAGTTTTGGGTCGTTCGTCGACGGAACGGTGCTGTTGTACAGGCGGATATTGCGCGGCTGCGCCAGATAGGCGGTGTTATTGGGGGTGTCCAGGGCCGCCGCTGTTTCGCTGCCATCCCTGGCCCATACCTGGTGGTTGTGAGAGCAGATATTGCTGGCCGACAGCACGATCCGATCGGCGCCCAACAGGTTGCCGACGTTGGTGCCGATGGTGCCGCCGGACCCCATGGCAACGCGTCCGCTGAGATTGGGCAGTTTGAAGTTCTGCCCTACTGTGCCGCCATAAAGCGTGCCAATCACCGAGTAGAGCGCGGGATACTGCTGGACAGTGACGAGCGAACCGTCGCAATAGGCCCAGTTTTGCGGGGCAAAGTTGTAGGGGAACAGTCTGATTTCACCGGTAAAAGCGTCCATGATCGGTCATTCCAGATTGAGTGATTAACGTTACTGGTTGCGAGTCGGGTACAGGCCGACCAGACAAATGATGTAGCTGACCGTCAATGAGCCCATCAGGTTGTCATGGGCGGTTGCGTTGGCATTGTTGGTTTGTGCCTTGTCGAGAAAGCCCGAATTCAGCGCGTAGGTGGGGGACGTGCCGGTTCCCTTGCTGTACAAGCCGGTAATGATGCCGGCCGCATCGAACTCGCCGAAGGTCATTTTATTGGGATCAGTCGGTGGGGACGGATTCGCCGAGGTGGCAGCAAGGGTGCTCACCATAAAAGCGTGGGTATGGCTTGGCGTGTTTTCCGGGGTCATGGTGACGGTGGTTTGGCCCATGGTGCTCGTCAGCGTTCTTGGGGTCAGGCCCGGGCCGCTGCCCATGCCCACGGGGAGGCGGCCGCGGTAATCCGGCAGGCCGAATGTGGTGGCGCCATTACCGCCGTAGAGGGTTCCCAGTAACGAATAGAGGGCTTCATAGTTGCTGATCGGCAGGAGTGCGCCGTTACAAAACGCCCAGCCCTCGGGCGCGTAGTTGCCGGCAAACATGCGAATTTCTCCGACAAATGCTTCAGACATGTCAGTTTCCTTGCTTGAGGGTCTGTAGACAGCGGTTATTGGCGCGGTGGGTAAATACCCGTCGTGGCAATGCAGAAACACCCGACGATCGAGGGCTGTATGTTCGTCATGGGCAAGCCCAGGGTCGGCGCCACGGTGGCGCTGTTGAGAGCGACCAGGTCGGTTGTCGCCGGGACATAAGTCGGTTTTGCCTCTTGGCCGTTGGTCTTTGAACTGATGGCGGGGATGTTGTTCTGAGGGCCTGAGGTGCCGACTGCACTCGAGACGTGGGTGGTATGGGTGTGCAGGGCCAGGGAAGTCAGGGGCAGGGATACTGTTTCCGTGCCGCCTTGGCTGCCCAGTAGGTGGGTATCCATGATCGGTGGGTTGCTTGAGGCCTGGAAGTTTTGCCCCAGGGCTACCCGGCCACGCAGGTCCGGCAAGCCGAAGGTGGTGGTGCCGTTGCCACCGAAGGTTTTGCCTAGCAGGGATGCCAGCGCCACGTTGCTGTTGAATGGCAGGATCTGCCCCTCGCAGGGAAGCCAGCCTTGAGGTGCCCAGCCCCAGGGGAACAGACGAATTTCACCGAGAAAGGGTTCCATGTTCTTTTCTCCTTGAACAAGATATTGACGCTGTAAATCCGTCACCGCTAGAAGAGTAGCAGCCTGCGTGAGCGCACGATAAACAAAAGTTAATTTAATGCGCAAATACTATTTTAGTTTGTCTGGTGAAACTTAATGAGCGTCTCTTTCAAGTGCGCATAGTTGGGTTTCTGGTTCGGGGTTTTCAGAGGGAAATGCTTTCCAGGCGTTGCTGCGCGAACTCTTCGTTTCAATGGCGGCCGCCGCAGGGCTTGGGCTGTGGCCGGGAGGGGGAGGTTCTTGAAGGGGGGTGTTGAGTTTTGCGGGGTGGCCTTTATCAAACTAAGCTAGCTAACGATATGCGTCTAAAGTGTCGGTTGGCTAGTCCGGAAGAGGAGGGGTGGTTGCTGTTTTAAGTGTGAATGAACATTGGATTAGTTGCGCTTCGCTAAAAGCTTTATTACTGAGTAATACTGTAGGTTATTCTGCTGTTCCGGGATGCCGGGTATTTTGCCAAGACTTTGTTTTAGTTGAACTTATTGGACTGCCCATGTTGCCCGAGAGGTGCCGCCTCTTCTTGAAAAGAGGCGGCATCCGCTACTGGTCTAGAGCCCGGCGTTTTCTGCCGCTACGCTCTTGGGCTTGCCGTAATGCCATTCATAGACCACGAACTTGAAGTCCTTGAGGTCGCCTTTTTCATCGAAGCTCAGATCGCCGGTCGGGGTCTTGAAGGTGCCCTTGTGGATCGCCTCGGCGACTTTCTCCGGGTCTTCGCTCTTGGCCGCGGCGATGCCCCCGGCAATCACTTCCACGGCCGAGTAGGACGGCAGGACGAACGGGCCGCTGGGGTTTTCCTTCTTGGCTTCGAAGGCTTCCACCAGGGCCTTGTTGGCCGGGTCCTGGTCGAAGGACTTGGGCAGGGTCACCAGCATGCCTTCGGAGGCATCCTTGGCGATCTGCGAGATCGAGTCGTTGCCCACGCCTTCAGGCCCCATGAAGCGTGCGGTCAGGCCCTTTTCCTTGGCCTGGCGCAACAGCAGGCCCATTTCCGGGTGGTAGCCGCCGAAGTAGACGAAATCCACATTGGCCTGCTTGAGCTTGGCCAGGATCGACGAGTAGTCGCGCTCGCCGACGTTGATGCCTTCGAACATCGCCACCTTGATGCCTTCCTTGCCCAGGATGTCCTTGACCGAGCTGGCGATGCCTTCGCCGTATTGCTGCTTGTCGTGCAGCACCGCGACATTGCTCGGCTTGAGCTGGGCGATGTAGCGCGCCGCCGCCGGGCCTTGGGCGTTGTCCAGGCCGATGGTGCGGAACACCATCTTGTAGCCCCGGGCGGTCAGCTCGGGGCTGGTGGCGGCCGGGGTCACCATCACGATGCCTTCGTCTTCGTAGATGTCCGATGCCGGCTGGGTGGAGCTGGAGCACAGGTGCCCGACCACGAACTTGACGCCGTCATTGACCACCTTGTTGGCCACGGCCACGGCTTGCTTGGGGTCGCAGGCATCGTCGTATTCCACGGCCACCAGTTGCTTGCCGTCGACGCCGCCCTTGGCGTTGATCTGCTCGATGGCCATGCGCGCGCCGCTGAACTGCATGTCACCGTATTGCGCCACCGGGCCGGTCTTGGCCCCGGCGATGCCGATCCGGATGCTGTCGGCGGCCAGGGAATGGCAGGCGAAACCGGCAAGGATCATGGCGCTGAGCAGTTGGGTGGTTTTGTTATTGATACGACTCATGGGGTGTTCCACTCCTGTGGGTTACGGTTCAAGGGTGTTGCGGGTGTTGCCATGCCCGCCGCCGAGGGGCGGCAGGCTGTTGTAGCGGGCTGGCGGGCCGGCCGTGTTGATCCTGCTCAAGGCAGGGCCTTGCCGGTCACGACCTCCAGGACCGGGCGGCTGATGCCGGGCTCGGCACTGGCGTCCAGGGCCTGGGCGATGTCGGCCAGCAGGTCGGCGATATCCTCCAGGCCCGCCGACAACCGTACCAGGCCTTCGGCGATCCCGTGTTCGGCGCGCTCCTGCGGGGTGTAGGTGGAATGGGTCATGCTCGCCGGATGCTGGGCCAGGGATTCGGCGTCCCCCAGGCTGACCGCGCGGCTGAACAGGCCCAGGGCGTTCATGAAGCGCTGGCCGCTGGCCAGGCCGCCCTTGAGTTCGAAGGCGATCATGCCGCCGGGCAGTTTCATCTGCTGCGTGGCCAGGGCGTGTTGCGCGAAGGATGCCAGCCCGGGATAGGCCACTGTGGCCACCGCCGGGTGCTCTTCAAGGAACCTGGCGATGGCCTGGGCGTTGGCGCAATGGCGCTCCATGCGCAGGGCCAGGGTCTTGAGGCCGCGCATCAGGAGAAAGGCGTCCTGGGGCGAAAGCACCGCACCGGTCAGGTCCTTCAGGCCTTGCAGGCGGATGCGCTCGGCCAGGGCCTGGCGGGTGATGACGATGCCGGCGGTAATGTCGCCGTGGCCGCTGAGGTATTTGGTGGCCGAGTGCAGCACCAGGTCGGCGCCCAGTTCCAGTGGCCGCTGCAGGTAAGGGGTGCAGTAGGTGTTGTCCACCGCCAGGGTGATGTGCGGGTACTGGTGGGTGATCTGCGCCACCGCGGCAATGTCCACCAATTGCATGTTGGGATTGGCCGGGGACTCGAAATAGATCATCCGCGTGTTCGGGCCGATGGCCGCCCGCAGCTCGCCCAGGTCGGTCAGGTCGACATGGCGCACCTTGACCCCGAACTCGGCGAGGCCATGGTGCAACAGGGCGAAGGTGCAGCCGTACAGGGTCTGGCCGACGATGATTTCGTCGCCGGGGCGCAACAGGGTCCACAGGGTCGCGGCAATCGCCCCCATGCCGGAGCCGAAGGCCACCGCGGCTTCGCCGTTTTCCAGGGCCGCCATGCGCGCCTCCAGCAGCGCCAGGGTCGGGTTGCCGATGCGGGTGTAGAAGTAGCCGGGCTGTTCACCGGCAAAGCAGCCGGCGCCGTATTCGGCTGTGGCGAAGGTGAAGGTGGACGTCAGGTAGATCGGCGGGATCAGCGCGCCTTGATGCTCCTGCGGGTTGTAGCCGTGATGGATGGCGCGAGTGGAAAAACCAAGGTCATTGTTTTTATTGTGCATGGTGAACGCTCCCGGATTTGCTCTAATGCTATGCTCAAATCCGGCGCAATAAATTCTAATCTTGCCCTTGTAAAATCGCTTTATTGAAATAAATAACCATAAAAACAAGATATAGAGGCAAAACATGCCCGAAGCTCTGGATCGTATCGACAAGGCCCTGCTGATCGCCCTGCAAGACAACGCCCGGCTGACCAACGCCGAGCTGGCGGACAGCGTGGCGCTGACCACGTCGCCGTGCTGGCGCCGGGTCAGATTGCTGGAGGAAAGCGGGGTGATCAGCGGCTACCAGGCCATCCTCTCACCCAAGGCACTGGGCTATGGGGTCACCGCCTTTGTCAGCGTGATGATGGAATCCCACTCCCGGGAAACGGCCCGGGCCTTCGAACAGCGGCTGCTGGAAATTCCGGAAATCATCGCCTGCCACAACGTCTCCGGACGCTACGACTTTCTCCTCGAAGTGCTGGCCAGGGACCTGGAGTCCTTCGGCGAATTCGCCCGCGAAGTGCTGCAGACCCTGCCGGCGGTGAAAGAGATCTACTCGAGTTTTTCCTTCAAGTCGGTGAAGCCGTTGCGGCAGATCCCGGTGCCGCAACCCGGCGGCTGAGGCCGGGACCAGGTGCATGCCCGGCGGTGATTGCCAGGTGAAACAAAGCGCGCCCGCGATCTTGATCGCGGGCTTTTTTTTGCCTTGTCGAGCCCTTGCATGCCTGATCCAGGCCTTGGCCAAAAGCCCGTTCCTGCGCTTCACCCATGTGCCGGAAATGAATTTTCCGCAGCGCGATGATTGACGCGACAGCAGCGCCTCCCTATTCTTTGTCAACCAACAAAGAATAGGAGCGATTCAATGAAAACCCTCAAGGGCCCCAGCCTGCACCTGGCGCAATTTGCTGCCGACAGCGCGCCCTTCCACAGCCTGCCGGCGATTGCCCAATGGGCCGCCGACCTGGGTTTCAAGGCGCTGCAGATTCCCGCCTGGGATGCGCGTCTGTTCGATGTCGCCACGGCGGCCGAGAGCCAGGACTATTGCGATGAACTCAAGGGCCAACTGGCACAGAAGGGCCTGCAGATCAGCGAGCTGACCAGCCATATCTTCGGCCAGCTGGTGGCGGTGCACCCGGCCTACGACGCGATGTGCGACAACTTCGCCCCCGAGGCGCTGCGGGGCAGGCCGCAAGCCAGGACCGAGTGGGCGATCGCGCAGATGAAGCTTGCCGCCAAGGCTTCGCGGCGCCTGGGGCTGAGTGAGCTGGGGACCTTCTCCGGCTCCCTGGCCTGGCCTTACCTGTTTCCTTTTCCGCAGCGCCCCGAAGGCCTGATCGAAACCGCCTTCGACGAGCTGGCGCGGCGCTGGCGGCCGATCCTCGATGCGTGCGACGAGCAGGGGGTCAACCTGTGCTACGAAATCCACCCCAGCGAGGACCTGCACGACGGCACCAGTTTCGAGCGCTTCTATGAACTGGTGGACCGGCACCCACGCTGCAACATCCTCTTCGATCCCAGCCACTTCGTGCTGCAACAGCTGGACTACCTGAGCTACCTGGACATCTACCACGAGTGCATCCGCATGTTTCACGTCAAGGATGCCGAGTTCAATCCCACGGGGCGCCAGGGCATCTATGGCGGCTACAGCTCCTGGGTCGAGCGCGCCGGGCGCTTCCGTTCCCTGGGCGACGGCCAGGTGGATTTCAAGGGGATCTTTTCCAAGCTGGCGCAATACGACTACCCGGGCTGGGCGACCCTGGAATGGGAGTGCTGCCTCAAGGACCAGGAAGACGGCGCCCGGGAAGGCGTGGAGTTCATCAACCGCCACATGATCCAGGTCACCGAGCGGATCTTCGACGACTTCGCCGGTGCACGGATCGACCGCCAACAAATCAACGCCATGCTCGGCATGGCCTGAACCCCCTCAGCGAGAAAACCCCATGAATGCTTTGACGGACAACACCCAGGCCGACACCGACGGCCTGACCCATCGCTATGTGCGCATCGATGGCCAGCGTATCCATTGCGTCAGCGCCGGCAGCGGTCGCCCGGTGCTGCTGATTCCCGGCTGGCCACAGACCTGGTATGCCTGGCGCGGGGTGATCCGGGCCCTGGCGGCCCAGGGGTTCCAGGCGATCGCCGTGGACCCGCCGGGCAGCGGCCAGTCCGATCGCCCGGAGCAGGGCTACGACACCGGCCACGTGGCCGAGGTGCTGCACCAGGTGATGCTGCAACTGGGCTTTGCCCGTTACAGCGTGGTCGGCCATGACGTCGGCATGTGGATCGCCTACGCCCTGGCCAGCGACCGGCCGCAGGCGGTGGAGCGCCTGGCGCTGACCGAGGCGGTGATCCCCGGGTTGGCGGAGGCGCCGCCGATTTTCGTCGCGCCGGAGCAGAACATCTTTCTCTGGCACTTCATGTTCAACCAGTTGCGGGATCTGCCCGAGGCACTGATCGCCGGGCGCGAACGGGCCTACCTGAGCTACATCTTCGACCACTGGTCCCATCGTCGCGAGGCGGTGGCCGCCGAGGTCTACATCGACGCCTATACGGCGCCGGGCGGGCTGCGGGCGGGTTTTGCCTACTACCGGGCGATTCCCGAGACGGTGCGCCAGAACCAACAGCGGGCCCGGCGCCCGCTGGCGATGCCGGTGCTGGCGATCGGCGCCGAACACGCCACCAACGATGCGCCGCTCTTGACCCTGCAAGGCCACGCCAGCGACCTGCGCGGCGCCATAGTGCCGGACTGCGGGCACTTCATCATGGAAGAGGCACCCGAGGAATTTCTCGCGCTGCTGCTGCCGTTTCTGCAGGAGGGCCGTGACTGAGGCACGGCGCAGGCACGGCCGCGGGCACGGAAAATGGCCGCGGCCGGGGCAAATCTAATATCATTTCGTCCCGGCGCGCTGCGCCAACCGGCTGTTCGGCCCGCGCCGAACACCCTCCCTGTCCTGACGAGATACCCGACCCCCATGGCTGGAAGACCCCGCGAATTCGATCGTGACCAGGCACTGCGCCAGGCCCAGGAACTGTTCTGGACCCGTGGTTTCGAAACCACCTCCATGGCCGACCTGGTGGCGGCCCTGGGCATTGCCTCGGCGCGCATCTATGCCGCCTTCGGTTCCAAGGAGGCGCTGTTTCGCGAGGCCATCGAGCTGTATGAAAGCCAGGAAGGCGGCTTCGCCGACCTGGCCCTGCAGGAACCCGACGTCCACCTCGCCATTGAGCGCATGCTGCAGGACGCGGTGGCGCTCTACACCCGGCCCGAGGGCCCTCGGGGCTGCATGGTGGTGGCCTCCGCTGTGAACTGCTCAAGCGACAACGACAGCGTGCGCGAATGGCTGGCCGAGCATCGCCGGGCGCGCACCGCGAGCATCATCCAGCGCCTGGAAGCGGCGGTACAGGCCGGCGAGTTACCCCGCGACAGCGATGCAACCGCCTTGGGGGACTATTACGCCATGGTGCTCCACGGGCTTTCGGTGCAGGCTCGCGACGGCGTCAGTGCGGCGCGCCTGTTGCAGGGCGTGGCGTTGGCCATGCACGTCTTGCCGGACGGCGCCCAGGGGCACTGAGGCGCCGGGCAACGGACTGTGCTCCGCCACCCGGGGCCCGGTAGGGCTGGCCCGGGTTGTGCATTTATATCGGGTCCTGGACCTGCTTCATCATCGACAGAGTACGACGCCCCCCATGAGCGATTCCCCGGCGACACCCCAAGGCAACTGGCAGCCGGTCATCGCGCTGGCGCTGGCGGCCTTTGTCTTCAACACCACCGAGTTCGTGCCGGTGGGCCTGCTCAGCGCCATTGGCGCCAGCTTCGACCTGCCCACCGAGCGGGTCGGGCTGATGCTGACCATCTACGCCTGGATCGTCTCCCTGACCTCGCTGCCGGTGATGCTGCTGACCCGCAACGTCGAGCGGCGCAAACTGCTCACCGTGCTGTTCGGCCTGTTCATCATCAGCCATGTGCTGTCCAGCCTGGCCAACAGCTTCGGCCTGCTGATGCTCAGTCGCATCGGCGTGGCCCTGGCCCATGCCCTGTTCTGGTCCATTACCGCGTCCCTGGCGGTGCGCCTGGCGCCGGCGGGCAAGCAGGTGCAGGCCCTGGGCCTGCTGGCCACCGGCACCTCGCTGGCCATGGTCCTGGGGATTCCCCTGGGGCGCTTGCTTGGCGAAGCCCTGGGCTGGCGCACCACCTTCGGCGTGATTGCGGCCATGGCCGGCTTGCTGGTGCTGTGGCTGATGCGCACCTTGCCGCTGTTGCCGAGCCAGAATTCCGGTTCCCTGCGCAGCCTGCCGTTGCTGTTCAAGCGCCCGGCGCTGGTGGCGATCTACGTGCTGACGGCGCTGGTGGTGACGGCGCAGTTCACCGCCTACAGCTACATCGAGCCCTTCATCAAGGTGGCGGCGGGCCTGGGCGGCGAGGTGGTGACCCTGGTGCTGCTGGTGTTCGGCGGCGCCGGCATCATCGGCTCGCTGCTGTTCAGCGTGCTGCACCGCCACAGCCCCCAGGGCTTCTTGCTGACCGCGGTGGTGCTGCTGGCGCTGTGCCTGAGCCTGCTGTTGCCGCTCAATGGCCAGGTCTGGTCGCTGGTGGCGCTGAGCGTGGTCTGGGGCATGGCGATCATGGGCTTCGGCCTGGCCCTGCAATCGAAGGTGCTGGTGCTGGCGCCGGATGCCACCGACGTGGCGATGGCAATGTTCTCCGGGATCTACAACATCGGCATCGGCGGTGGCGCACTGCTGGGCAGTTGGGTGGGCGGGCAAC
>NZ_QKLN01000026.1:0-17286 GCF_003225665.1 Pseudomonas sp. TKO26 | reverse complement strand
ATCCAGCGCCAGCTGTGACTGATGTCACTGACACTATCGATACCAGCACCGTTTCCCTGACAGCCACGCCGAGCGTCGCCGAGGGCGGCATCGTCGTGTACACCGCGTCTGTGTCTGCACCAGTGACTGGTTCACCGGTTGTGGTGACCTTGTCCAATGGCCAGACCATCACTATTCCAGTTGGCGAAAGCCATGGTTCGGTGAACTTCACTGCACCCAATGATGCTCTGGCAGGCGGCAGTTCCCTGAGCACCACCATTACCAAAGCTGACGGTGGTAATTACGAGAAGCTGGAGATCAATGACAAACCAGCTGAAACCTCGGTTACTGATACACCAGACACCACCACGCTGAGCCTTTCGGCTACCGATTCCGTGGCCGAAGGTGGCTCCATCGTCTACACCGCAACCCTGACCAACGCTGCCGGCACACCAGTGACCGTCACCCTGTCCAACGGTGCAGTCATCACCATTGAGGCCGGTAAGACCACAGGTTCCGTCACTGTTGCTGCACCTGCCGATGACGTCTACAAGGACGCTGGCAAAGTTGAAGCGACCATCACCAAGGCTGAAGGCGGCAACTTCGAAAATCTGGAAACCAACCCAGCTCCAGCGGTCACCGACGTCACCGACACTATCGACACATCGACTGTCAGCCTGACCGCTACGCCAAGCGTCGCCGAAGGCGGCATCGTGGTGTACACCGCTTCGGTTTCGGCACCAGTGACCGGTTCGCCAGTTGTAGTAACTCTGTCTAACGGCCAGACCATCACTATTCCGGTTGGCGAATCGTCCGGCAGCGTGAACTTCACCGCGCCAAACGACGCCCTGGCAGGCGGCAGCTCCTTGAGCACCACCATCACCAAGGCTGACGGCGGTAATTACGAGAAGCTGGAGATCAACGACAAGCCAGCCGAGACCTCGGTTACCGATACACCAGACACCACCACTCTGAGCCTGAGCGCTACTGACTCGGTAGCAGAAGGCGGGTCCATCGTTTACACCGCAACCCTGACCAACGCTGCCGGCACGCCGGTCACCGTGACCCTGAGCAACGGTGCGGTGATCACCATTGAAGCAGGCAAGACCACTGGCACCGTCACCGTCGCAGCACCCGCCGATGACGTGTACAAGGACGCCGGCAAAGTAGAAGCCACTATCACCAAGGCTGACGGTGGCAACTTCGAGAACCTGGTTACCAACCCTGCTCCAGCCGTGACCGACGTCACCGACACCATCGATACTTCCACCGTGTCGCTGACAGCCACGCCTTCGGCAGCCGAAGGTGGCAACGTCACTTACACCGCGACTGTCACTGCTCCGGTGACCGGATCGCCGGTCGTGGTGACCCTGGCCAATGGTGAAAAAATCACCATCCCGGTCGGTGAAACCACCGGCTCGGTGAGCATCAGCGCACCGAACGATGTGCTGGTTGGCCACACTCCGTTGACCAACTCCATCACCGATGTCAGCGGCGGCAACTACGAGAACCTGGTGGCGGATAAATCGCCAGTCAGCACCACCGTGACCGACACCGTCGACACTACCAATCTGTCCCTGGCGGCTACACCTTCGGTAGCGGAAGGCGGTTCAATCGTTTACACCGCGACCCTCACTAACGCCGCTGGTACACCGGTGACCGTAACGCTGAGCAACGGCGCGGTAATCACCATCGCCGCCGGGGCAACCAGTGGCACCGTGACTGTCGCCGCGCCAGCAGATGACGTGTACAAGGACGCCGGCAAGGTTGAAGCCACCATCACCAAGGCAGAGGGTGGCAACTTCGAAAACCTGGTGCCAAGCACCACTCCGGCCGTCACTGACGTTACCGACACCATCGACACCAGCACCGTTTCGTTGACAGCCACCCCGAGCGTCGCTGAAGGCGGCATCGTGGTGTACACCGCGTCGGTTTCTGCCCCTGTGACTGGTTCACCGGTTGTAGTGACCCTGTCCAACGGCCAGACCATCACCATCCCCGTTGGCGAAAGCCACGGTTCGGTGAATTTCACCGCACCTAACGATGCACTGGCTGGCGGTAGCTCCCTGAGCACCACCATCACCAAAGCGGACGGCGGTAACTACGAGAAGCTGGAGATCAACGACAAGCCGGCTGAAACCAGCGTTACTGATACACCAGACACCACAACGCTGAGCCTCACCGCCACCGATACCGTGGCAGAGGGCGGGTCGATTGTTTACACCGCCACCCTGAGCAACGCTGCTGGTACTCCCGTCACCGTGACCCTGAGCAACGGTGCAGTCATCACCATCGCTGCCGGCGCCACTTCGGGCACTGCTACCGTCGCTGCACCGGCCGATGACGTCTATAAAGACGCCGGTAAGGTTGAAGTCACCATCACCAAGGCTGATGGCGGCAACTTCGAGCACCTGGAGACTAATCCGACTCCAGCCGTGACTGACGTCACTGACACTATCGATACTTCGACTGTCAGCCTGACCGCTACGCCAAGCGTCGCGGAAGGCGGCATTGTCGTTTACACCGCTTCGGTGTCTGCGCCAGTGACCGGGTCGCCGGTCGTAGTAACCCTGTCCAACGGCCAGACCATCACCATTCCGGTTGGTGAATCCTCCGGCACTGTGAACTTCACCGCGCCAAACGACGCCCTGGCTGGCGGTAGCTCCCTGAGCACCACCATCACCAAAGCGGACGGCGGTAACTACGAGAAGCTGGAGATCAACGACAAGCCAGCCGAGACCTCGGTTACCGATACACCAGACACCACCACTCTGAGCTTGAGCGCTACCGACTCGGTGGCCGAAGGTGGTTCGATTGTCTACACCGCCACTCTGAGCAACGCTGCTGGTACTCCGGTTACCGTAACCCTGAGCAACGGTGCCGTAATCACCATTGCTGCTGGCGCTACCTCTGGCACTGCCACCGTGGCGGCACCGGCCGACGATGTCTACAAAGACGCCGGCAAAGTCGAAGCCACCATCACCAAGGCCGAAGGCGGCAACTTCGAGAAGCTGGTACCAAGCACCACACCAGCCGTCACGGACGTCACGGATACCATCGATACCTCCACCGTGTCGCTGAAAGCCACGCCTTCGGCGGCCGAAGGTGGCAATGTCACCTACACCGCGACTGTCACTGCTCCGGTGACCGGCTCGCCGGTAGTCGTGACCCTGGCTAATGGCGAGAAGATCACCATCCCGGTCGGCGAAACCACCGGTTCGGTGAGCATCACTGCGCCGAACGATGTACTGGTTGGTCACACCCCGCTGACCAACTCCATCACCAATGTCAGTGGCGGTAACTACGAGAACCTGGTCGCCGACAAGACCCCGGTCAGCACTACCGTGACCGATACCGTCGACACCACCAACCTCAGCCTCAGCGCTACGCCATCGGTGGCCGAGGGCGGTTCGATTGTTTACACCGCCACCCTGAGCAACGCTGCCGGCACTCCGGTTACCGTGACCCTGAGCAACGGCGCGGTGATTACTATCGCTGCCGGTGCCACTTCGGGCACCGCTACCGTCGCAGCACCAGCCGATGACGTTTATAAAGACGCTGGCAAAGTCGAAGCCACCATCACCAAGGCTGAAGGCGGCAACTTCGAGAAGCTGGTACCAAGCACCACACCGGCTGTGACTGATGTCACCGACACCATCGACACCAGCACCGTATCGCTGAAAGCCACGCCTTCGGCGGCCGAAGGTGGCAATGTCACCTACACCGCCACCGTGACTGCGCCGGTGACCGGCTCGCCGGTCGTGGTGACCCTGGTCAATGGCGAGAAGATCACTATCCCGGTCGGCGAAACTACCGGCTCGGTGAGCATCAGCGCACCGAACGATGTGCTGGTCGGCCACACTCCGCTGACCAACGCCATCAGCGATGTCAGTGGCGGTAATTACGAGAACCTGGTGGCCGACAAGACCCCAGTCAGTACCACCGTGACCGACACCGTCGACACCACCAATTTGTCCCTGAGTGCTACACCGTCGGTGGCAGAAGGCGGTTCGATCGTCTACACCGCCACTCTGACCAATGCGGCCGGTACGCCCGTTACCGTGACCCTGAGCAACGGCGCGGTGATCACCATTGCTGCCGGTAAAACCATTGGCACGGTCACCGTTCCTGCGCCAAGCGACGACGTGTACAAGGATGCCGGCAAGGTCGAGGCTTCCATCACCAAGGTTGATGGTGGCAACTTCGAGAAGCTGGTGCCTGACACCAGGCCAGTGGTCACCGACGTGACTGACACCATCGACAACTCCACCATTACGCTCAAGGCCACGCCAACGGCGGCCGAAGGCGGCACCGTGACTTATACAGCCACTGTCAGCGCGCCAGTGACCGGCTCGCCGGTCGTGGTGACCTTGGCCAATGGCGAGAAGATCACTATCCCGGTCGGTGAAACTACCGGCTCGGTAAGCATCACTGCGCCGAACGATGTACTGGTCGGCCACACTCCGCTGACCAATGCCATCAACACTGTCAGCGGCGGTAACTACGAGAACCTGATTGCCGACAAATCGCCGGTCAGCACCACCGTGACCGATACCGTCGACACCACCAATCTGTCCCTGAGCGCTACACCGTCGGTGGCAGAAGGCGGTTCCATCGTTTATACCGCGACCCTGACCAACGCCGCCGGCACTCCAGTCACCGTAACCCTGAGCAACGGCGCGGTAATCACCATCGCCGCTGGGGCAACCAGCGGTACTGTGACAGTGGCTGCGCCAGCCGATGACGTGTACAAGGACGCTGGCAAGGTCGAAGCCACCATCACCAAGGCCGACGGCGGCAACTTCGAGAAGCTGGTACCAAGCACCACGCCAGCCGTGACCGATGTCACCGATACCATCGATACCTCAACCGTGTCGCTGAAGGCCACGCCTTCGGCAGCTGAAGGTGGCAATGTCACTTACACCGCCACCGTGACTGCTCCGGTCACCGGTTCTCCGGTAGTCGTGACCCTGGCCAATGGCGAAAAAATCACCATTCCAGTCGGCGAAACCACCGGCTCGGTGAGCATCACTGCGCCGAACGATGTACTGGTTGGCCATACTCCGCTGACCAACTCCATCACTAATGTCAGCGGTGGCAACTACGAAAATCTGGTCGCCGACAAGACCCCGGTCAGCACTACCGTGACCGACACCGTCGACACCACCAACCTCAGCCTCAGCGCTACGCCATCGGTGGCCGAGGGCGGTTCGATTGTCTACACCGCCACCCTGAGCAATGCCGCAGGTACTCCGGTTACCGTAACCCTGAGCAACGGTGCTGTAATCACCATTGCTGCTGGCGCTACCTCTGGCACTGCCACCGTGGCGGCACCGGCCGACGACGTCTACAAAGACGCAGGCAAGGTTGAAGCCACCATCACCAAGGCCGACGGCGGCAACTTTGAAAAACTGGTGCCAAGCACCACGCCGGCCGTCACCAATGTGACCGACACCATCGACAACTCCACCGTGTCGCTGAAGGCCACGCCTTCGGCGGCCGAAGGTGGCAACGTCACTTACACCGCAACCGTGACCGCTCCGGTGACCGGCTCGCCGGTAGTCGTGACCCTGGCCAATGGCGAAAAAATCACCATTCCAGTTGGTGAAACCACCGGCTCGGTGAGCATCACTGCGCCGAACGATGTACTGATCGGCCATACCCCGCTGACCAACTCCATCACCAATGTCAGCGGCGGCAACTACGAGAACCTGGTGGCCGACAAGACGCCGGTCAGCACCACCGTGACTGACACCGTCGACACCACCAGCGTCAGCCTCAGTGCCACCGGCACCGTGGCCGAGGGTGGTTCGATCATCTACACCGCCACCTTGAGCAACGCCGCCGGTACGCCGGTTACCGTGACCTTGAGCAACGGCGCGGTGATCAACATCGCCGCAGGCGCCACCACTGGCACCGCCACCGTCGCAGCCCCGACCGATGACGTGTACAAGGATGCGGGCAGCGTCCAAGCCACCATCACCGATGCTAGAGGCGGCAACTTCGAGAAGCTGGTGCCCAACACCACGCCAGCCGTGACCAGCGTCACCGACACCATCGACAACAGCACCGTCACGCTCAAGGCCACGCCTTCGGCAGCCGAGGGTGGCAACGTCACTTACACCGCCACCGTCACGGCTCCAGTGACTGGCTCGCCCGTCACCGTCAACCTGGCCAATGGTGAAAAAATCACCATTCCAGTTGGTGAAACAAGCGGTTCGGTGAGCATCAGCGCGCCGAACGATGTGCTGGTTGGCCACACTCCGCTGACCAACTCCATCACCAATGTCAGCGGTGGCAACTACGAGAACCTGGTCGCCGACAAGACCCCGGTCAGCACCACCGTGACCGATACCATCGACACCACCAGCGTCAGCCTCAGCGCCACCGGCACGGTGGCCGAAGGCGGCTCGATCATCTACACCGCCACTCTGACCAACGCCGCGGGTACGCCGGTCACCGTGACCCTGTCCAATGGTGCGGTGATCAACATCGCTGCCGGCAAAACCACTGGTACCGTCACCGTCGCGGCGCCGGCCGACGACGTCTACATCGACGCCGGCAAGGTCAATGCCTCGATCACCAGCGCCACCGGAGGCAACTTCGAGAAGCTGGTGCCAGACACCACCCCAGCGGTGACCAACGTCACCGACACCGTGGATACCACTTCGGTGGGCATCACCGGCAGCACCTCGGTCACCGAAGGCCAGACCGCCAGCTACACCGTGAGCCTGACCCACCCGGCCCAGACCGAAGTCACCCTGAAGATCAGCTACAGCGGCACCGCCACCGACGGCTCGGACTTCAGCGGCGTGTACACCGTGAAGATTCCGGCCGGCGCCAGCAGCGCCACCTTCAACGTCGCCACCATCGACGACAAGATCACCGAAGGCACGGAAAACTTCGTGGTCAAGATCGACTCGGCCACCGGAGGCAACTTCGAAAACCTGGTGGTGGGCAGCAACAACAGCGTCACCACCTCGATCATCGACAACGATGCTCCGCCGGTCATCGATCTGGACGCCAACAACTCCAGCGGCGCCACCGGGGCCGACTACAAGGTCACCTTCACCGAAGGCACCGCGGGCCCTGGCGTGTCGATCGCCGACACCGACCTGAGCATCACCGACCCGGACAGCACGATGCTCACCGGCGCGACCATCGTGCTGACCAACCGTCAGCCAGGGGACTCGCTGAACCTGGGCAACAGCGTCAACGGCATCAGCATCAATGCCAACAGCAAGGACGGTTCGATCACCCTGACCCTGTCGGGCAACGCGACGCTGGCCGACTACATGCAGCAGATCAAGAACATCACCTTCACCAACAACAGTGAAGACCCGAGCACCACGCCACGGACCATCACCGTGACCGTGACCGACGGTGGCAACTACTCCAACGTCGCCACCACCACGGTCAACGTGGTGGCGGTCAACGACGCCCCAACCGCCACCGGCGGTGCCGTGACCGGCAGCGAAGACACCCCGCTGGCCCTGACCTGGTCGAACTTCGGCGTCAGCGACGTCGACAGCCCGGCATCCAGCCTCGGGGTGAAGATCACCCAGCTGCCAAGTGACGGCAAACTGCAGTACCTGGACGGTTCGACCTGGAAGGATGTGGCCAACAACCAGACCTTCAGCAAGGCCGATATCGATGCCGGCAAACTGCGCTTCACCCCGGACGCCAACGAATCCGGCACCAACGGCTACGGCGGCAGTGGCGTGGGCAACCAGCAGGCCGATTACGCCCAGATCAAGTTCCAGCCAACCGATGGCCAGGCCCTCGGCAGCACCGGTACGGTCACGGTCGACATCACCCCAGTGGCCGATGCGCCGACCCTGAGCGTGGCCGGCAACAACGTGAACTCGGTGGGCCTGCTCAAGGAAGTCTGGACCGGCCTCAGCGGCCTGGGCACCGACGGCAGCGGCGCGTCCGCCAGCACCCTGAAATCGGTGATCGACGCCGCCGGTACGCCAAACAGCAGCAGCCTGGCGACCAACGTCCAGTCCGACGGCAACATCACCCCGGGTACTGCGTCGAAGACCTCCGGCCTGATCTACCTGGAAGCCGGCAAGTCTTACACCTTCTCCGGCACCGGCGACGACAGTCTGCTGGTGACCATCGGCGGCAAGAACGTGGCCAGCACCACCTGGGGCGTGGGCGGTAACCTCAACGGTACCTTCACCCCGACCACCAGCGGCTACTACACCCTCGATATCTACCACCACAACCAGAGCGGCCCGGGCGCTTACGACGTCAACCTCTCGGTCAACGGCGGTACGCCAGTAGACCTGAGCAACGCCGGCGTGCCGTTGTACACCGGGGTCACCGACCTGACCAACGCCGGGGTCTCGGTATCCGACCTGCACGGCACCAACGGCGAGGGTTACTACGACGGCTACAAGCTCAACGAGGGCGGCGAAGGCGGCAGCGTGCACCTGTCGAAGATCAGCACCGGCCTGACCGATACCGACGGCTCGGAAACCCTGAGCGTGAAGATCAGCGGCATTCCTGCAGGCTCCGTGCTCAGCGATGGTGCCGGGCATACCTTCACCGCCACCGCGAGCTCCGGCGAAGCCAACGTCACCGGCTGGAACCTGGGCAACCTGACGGTCACCCCGCCGCCTTATTACAACGGCTCGTTCAACCTCAACGTGACCTCGACCTCCACCGAGTCCCTGGGTGGTTCTGCCAGCTCCACGGCGCAGATCCCGGTCAAGGTCTACCCGGCCACCTACAATGCCGTGGTCGCCACCTCCGGCGACGATACCGTCACCGGCACCGACGGCAACGACATCGTGGTCGCGGACATCGGCGGCCTGACCGTGGTCCCGGGCACCAACTACAACATCGCCTTCATGGTGGACTCCTCGGGCAGTATGAGCAGTGCCTCGATCACCGCGGCCAAGAACTCCCTGACCTCGGTGTTCAATACCCTGAAGAACAGCATCGGCAGCGCCGGCTCGGGCACCGTGAACATCTTCCTGGCCGACTTCGATACCCAGGTCAACAAGTCGGTATCGGTGAACCTCAACGATCCGAACGCCCTGGCCCAGCTCAAGGCGGTGCTCGATTCGATGGTTTCCGGTGGCGGCACCAACTATGAAGACGTGTTCAAGGCCACGGCCAACTTCTTCCAGAGCAGCCAGGCCACCGGCAACACCAATGCCACCAACCTGACGTACTTCATCACCGACGGTAAGCCGACCTACTACCAGACTGGCGAGCAGACCAACCCGACGCTTTACGGCAACGTGCGCCTCGACGATGTGGTGACTACCAGCAACTACAAGCTGGGGGATACCTTTGGCAAGTACATCGACAGCACCCACTACCTCAGCGTCAACAACGACGGCACGACGATCCTGCAGACCTACAACAGTGGCTGGAACTCTTGGAGCAGCAAGACCCTGGGCATGCTGCACGCCCAAGGTGACGGCACCTATGAGCTGTCGAGCCTGGCGGGTACCGGTAGCAGCACCAACTCGGCCACCACCAGCAACTCCAATGACGGCTTCGTACTGCTGAGCAAACTGTCCCAGGTGGAAGCCATCGGCCTGAACAGCGATGTCAGCCTCAACGACCTGAAGCCTTACGACAGCGACGGCAAGCCGCAGACCAACATCGACCCGAACGACCTGGCCAACTCGATCATCGGCCACACCGAAGCCACCATGCCCGGCGCCGACACCGTCAGTGGCGGCAACGGCAACGACATCCTGTTCGGCGACCTGGTGAGCTTCAACGGCATCGCCGGCGAGGGCTACCAGGCCATGCAGGCCTATGTGGCCAAGCAGACCGGGGTCGATGTCAGCCAAGTCAGCACCAGCAACGTGCACCAGTACATCACCGAGCACTACACCGAGTTCGATGTGTCCGGCAGCCACGACGGCAACGACACCCTGCTGGGTGGCGATGGCAATGACATCCTCTTCGGCCAGGGCGGCAACGACTTGCTGGACGGCGGCCGGGGCAATGACATCCTGCTGGGCGGCACCGGCAACGACACCCTGATCGGCGGCAAGGGCAATGACATCCTGATTGGCGGTTCGGGTGCCGATACCTTCGTCTGGAAGGCCGGCGATACCGGTAACGATGTGATCAAGGACTTCAAGGCCAGCGAAGGTGACCGCATCGACCTGCGGGATCTGCTGCAGGGCGAGAGCGCCAGCACCATCGACAACTTCCTCAAGATCACCACCGTGGACGGGGTCTCGACCCTGCAGGTCAGCTCCGAAGGCAAGCTCAACGCGGCCGGAGGCCTGGCCAACGCCGACGTGACGATCAAGCTGGAAGGCAACAACTGGTCCAACGCCAACATCAATTCGTTGATCGCCGGCAGCGACCCGACCATCAAGATCGATCACAACAACAGCTGATGGGCTCCCGGCAGCCACCCCTTGCGGGTGGTTGCCGGCTGCTGGCAGACAACCTGCGCCGTGACGATTGTCGCGCAGCACCGCATACTCACGCGCTGGATGTGGCGTTGGCCTATGTCGCTGAGCGCCGGACGCCGAATAAAAAGCCTGAGGGATTTGCCATGTTCTACGTGCAACGCGATGCGCAAGGTCAGCTGATTCGGGTGGAAGCCGCCGCATACGCCGAGGCTACCGAGACGCTGCCTGCCGATCACCTCGAGATCCAGACCTGGTTCGCCAATGAAGCGGTGGAGGTCAGTCTCAAGCAACTCAAGCAGAGCGACCTGGAGATGATCCGGGTTCTGGACGACCTGATTCAGGTCCTGACCAGCAAGGGCGTGATTCGTGTCACCGATCTGCCGACGGCGGCCCAGGCCAAGCTGATGGATCGCACCCAGGCCCGGGTGGCCCTGGGAGGCTTGAGCCGGTTGATCAACGATGATGAAACCGGATTGATCTGAGATTCTGCGCCGGCAAGCCGGCTCCTACGCCAGGAGACGGCTTGCCGGCGACAGCGTTTTCAACTCCAGGGCGCCGGTTCGCCGAACAGCTGCCCTTGCACGCCGTACAGCCCCATCTCGCGAATCACTTGCAGCTCGCCCTCGGTTTCAACCCGCTCGGCAATCAGCGGCAGGTCGATGCTGTGCGCCGCGCGCTGGATGGCTTCGATAAACAGGCGCTTGTCACTTTCCTGGTCGATGTTGCGGATGTAGCTGCCGTCGATCTTCAGATAGGCCAGGCCCAGGCGGGCCAGGTTGCCAATCATGCTGAAGCGGCCACCAAAGCGCTGCAGGCTCAGGGAGAACCCCAACTCCCGCAGGCGCCGGGTCAACTGTTCCAGCTGGACCTGCTCGGGCAACTGTTCCTCGCCGATTTCCAGGGTCAGGCGCGGCCCTAGGTCGGAGTACTGGCGCAGGATGTCCATTACCCGGCTCAAGGCCTGGGGATCTTCCAGGGTGGCCGCTGAAAGGTTCAGCGCCAGGCTGCCGTCATGCCCGGCCATCTGCTTGAGGACCTGCTCGAGCATCAGCACGTCCAGGCGCGAGGTCCAGCCAAAGCGTTCCAGCCACGGCAGGAAGCGGCCGGCGGGAATGGCCTGGCCCTGCTCGTCCAGCAGCCGTGAGAGCACCTTGTAATGCAGCACCCGCGCCGTGTCCTGGACCGCCACCACCGGCTGGAAGTACAGCTGGAAGCGTTGCTCCGACAGCGCCCGGTCCAACCAGGTACGCCAGGCATGGTGAT
The DNA here is from genome assembly GCF_003225665.1 of Pseudomonas sp. TKO26. Classification (NCBI taxonomy): domain Bacteria; kingdom Pseudomonadati; phylum Pseudomonadota; class Gammaproteobacteria; order Pseudomonadales; family Pseudomonadaceae; genus Pseudomonas; species Pseudomonas sp. TKO26. Next base: position 5,647 of record NZ_QKLN01000026.1, on the reverse strand, counting down.
CGTCCCCGACCTGGGCACCGGTGCCCTGGTCCAGGCACGCCCAGTGGGTGTCGCCCTGGCCTTCGGCTTGGGCCAGGGCCTGATCGCCGAGGCTGAGCACTGCTTGGGGCGAATCACCGTGGGCAAAGGCTGCCAGGCCGATGGAAGCTACAGCGGCAACATCGGTAGCGCCCGTGGCATGCAGGTTGCCCAGCGCGCTTTCCAGGCTCTGGGCCAGCTGGATGGCTTCATTGCGCACCAGACCCGGCGCCAGTACAGCGAACTCGCCACCACGGACCCGGGTCACCAGGTTGTGGGTCTCGGGGTACTTGTTGCATTCGCGCAGCAGTTGCTCACCCACCGCCTGCAGCAGTTGGTCGGTGCGCTGGCCCCCCAGGCGCTGGTTCAGGCCGGCCAGATCCTTGACCCGCAACAGCAGCAGGTAACCGGAGCTGGCCTGCTCAGGGTTGCTGACGCGGGCATGCAGCTGCATTTCGAAATAACGTCGGTTGGCCAACCCGGTCAGGCTGTCCTGATACGACTCGATGCGCAGTTTTTCACTGCGTTCGGCCTGCTCCTGGAACAGCGCCTTGAGCTTCTCCACCATCTGGTTCATGGCCTGCACTACGCGGCGCAGTTCCGGGGTGCGAGGCAATTGCGGCAGGCTGAGGAATTCTCGCCGGGCAATGGCGTGGGACTGCTGGACCATATAGTCCAGTGGCTTGAGCTGGCGCCGTAGCAACAGGGCGCCGAGCACCGCGCTCACCGCGCCACAGATCAGCAGCCAACCGAGGCTGCCCAGGGCGCTCTGCCAGAGCTTGGCCACAGCGAACATCGGGTGGCTGAGCACCTCGACCCGTGCCGCCTGCTCCCAGCCACGGCTGACGATGGCATCGCCGCCGGCCGGCTCCAGACCAATCAGCGTGACGAACCACTGGGGCACATTGCCGACCTCGGGAATGCCGCTGCGCTCGACGATGGTCTTGTCGGTGGCCAGGTCCACTACCCGGATGCTGGAGTAGTAGCCGCTATCGAAAATCGAACTGACCATCAGCTCGACCATCGCCGGATCATCGATGTTCGGCGTCAGCGACAAGGCCAAGGCTGTGGCCGCATCCTGGGCATGGGAGCGCAGTTGATTGACATATTGGGTGCGCGAGCTTTCCAGGCTGACCATGAAGCTGCCGCTGAAGGCGACCACCAGGAACACACAGATTGCGATCAACAGCTGTTTAAACAAAGACATCTGAGCTCGTGCTCCTAGTTAGTCGTCTCGACCGGAAAACCTTCGGCCTGCATTTTTTTCAACACGTCCTGCCAACGGGACAGGCGCTTGGTGTCACCAACCCGTTTGTTGCCCTTGGCGCCCGGCAGCCACAAGCCTTCGGCATTGAAGGAGTACACCGGCAACAGGTCGGTCCGCTCGCTGGCCGGGCGGATGGTGTCCTCCAGGCTGTCGAGCACCAGCGGCATGGCGTCCGCACTGGAATAGTAGGTCAGGACCATGTGCGCGCGATTCTGGCGCAATGCCTTGACGTAGGTGATGCGCAGTTTGTCACTGGACACCCCCAGGTGGCGGAGGCTGAAGTACTTGGCGATCGCGTAGTCTTCACAATCGCCAGCGCCCTTCCACAGGGCTTGGATCGGGGTTTCCCAGTAGTCCACCTGGCCCCACAGATCGATATCTTCCACGTAGCGCACGTTCTTGTTGAAGAACAGGTTGACCACTTTCAGTTGCTCACGCTCGGAGACCTGCTTCTGCGTCGCCAGCAGGTGCTGCCAGGCGTCGATGCGTTGCTGACCTTCGCCCAGGGGACCGTAAAGCGCCGTGGCACGTTGACTGATCAGGGAAAAATCCCAGTCGGCGTGCAGACTGCCCAGCAGCGCACCAGCCAGCAGCAATGCTGAGCAGAACCAGCGCAGGGTCCGAGAAAGAGCTAAACGTGCCGCCAATGCGATGAGTCCATGGGAGCTGTCGTAAATCGGCTGATGGTGAAGGCTGGCCCGGCAAAAGACAATGGCACCTTACAATCACTGGTCACCGGGGAAGGGCCTGCACAGTTCATTCACAGAATAGCCTCAGGCCGCGTTTGTATCCTGAGCGACAACCGACGAATTTACCCTGTCGCCACGTGCATTCAGCAACGTCAGCCACTATGTTAGAAACCATTCACGGACTGGGACGTCCCCCGTCGAACAGCCTCTTGTCTGCGCCAAGAAGCCACCCACGGGCCACCTTGCTTAAGGAAAAGCTGTGTACACCGACACCCGACAATGGACGCTGGTGATCAATTCAGGGCAAGCCTCCCGAATCCGCCTGATCTGTTTTCCACAGGCCGGCGCGGCTGCGGAGCAGTTGCGGGTATGGTCCAACAGCCTGGCCGATCATATCGAGCTAGTGCTGATCAACCTGCCCGGGCACGGGCCGCGTCGTGACGAGGCGCCCTGCGACAACTGGCCGAGCCTGTTGAAAGACACTTTCGCAGCACTCGATCCCTGGCTCGGCGAACCCCACGCGCTGTTTGGCCACGGCCTGGGCGCATTGCTGGCATACGAGACCTGCAAGTACGCTCAAGAGCGTTTCCCAGAGCAGACGCGCCACCTGTTCGTTTCCGGCTGCCGCAGCCCCGACAGCCCACCCCGGCGCCCCTTGCTGCACTCGCTGCCCATCGAAGCGTTTCGCGAGGCCATCCTGACCCTGGGTGCCAGCCCGCTGGAGATGCCTCGGGGGCAGGACGATCTGCAATCCTACGAACGTTTGCTGCGCAATGGCCTGAAGCTCTTCGAAACCTGGTACGACACCTCAAGCGGCTGCCTCGATATCCCGCTGACGGCCTTCTACGGCAGCGAGGACCCTCTGGCGACGGTCAACCATATGCTCAACTGGCGTGAGTTCACCGAGCGCGAATTCGAGCTGATCGAAGTGGCCGGCAACCACTTCTTCATCAAGTCTCAACGCCAGCGCCTGCTGCAGGTGATCAATACTCACCTGGGCCTGCTGGGTGAACACCGGATCTGAACAGCGCCCATGAAAAAGCCCGCCCTGCAGTGATGCAGAAGCGGGCTTGAGGGAAGGACCCGAGAAGAGTCAGATCTTGAAGCTGTCCACCAGTTGCTTCAGGCGGCTGGCCTGCTGCGACAGCGCATCGCAGTCCTTCAGGGTTTCATTGAGGTTGGCGACGCCCTGCTGGTTGAGCAGGTTGATCTGGTTGATGTCGACGTTGAGGGTCTCCACCACTGCAGTCTGCTCCTCGGTTGCTGCCGCCACCGACTGGTTCATACCGTCGATTTCGCCGATTCGCTGGGTCACGCTGATCAGTCGTGCACCGGCCTGGTTCGCCACCTCGACGCTCTCTTCACTGGAAACCTGGCTGGCGTTCATGGTCGATACCGCTTCGCGCGAGCCGATCTGCAGGGAAGTGATCATCTTGTGGATCTCTTCCGCCGATTCCTGGGTTCTGTGGGCCAGGTTGCGCACCTCATCGGCGACCACGGCGAAGCCACGACCGGCTTCACCGGCACGGGCCGCTTCAATGGCGGCGTTGAGGGCCAGCAGGTTGGTCTGCTGGGAGATGCCCTTGATCACATCGAGAATGTGCCCGATGTTGTCGGTGCTGGCGTTCAGGGTTTCGATCTGGGTGCAGGAGAGACTGATCTTCTGCGACAGCTCGGTCATGGCCTGGATGGTCTGCTCCACGACTTGGCGACCATCGTCGGCCTGCTCGCTGGCGCCGCTGGCGTGTTGTGAGGCATCAGCGGCGTTGCGGGCGATTTCCTGGGTGGCAGCCCCCAGTTCGTTGATCGCCGCTGCCACGCTGTTGGTGCGGGCGCTCTGCTCGTCGGAACCGATGATCGACGCGTTGGACGAGGCCATCACCCGTTGCGACAGGTCATGTACCTGACGGGTGGCGGAGGACACTTCGGAAATCGAGGCGTGAATCCGCTCCACGAACTGGTTGAAGGAGCTGCCCAGCTCACCGAATTCGTCCTTGCTTTCCACCACCAGGCGGCGGGTCAGGTCACCCTCGCCCTGGGCAATGTCCTGCATCGCTCGGCCCATGGTGATCAGCGGGCGCATCAGTACCTGGATCAGCAGGGTCAGCAACACCGCAATCACCGCGACGGCGATAAACATGGCGATCAAGGCAGATGTACGGAACTGGCTCAGCGGCGCGTAGGCCTTGGCCTTGTCGATGGACAGACCGATGTACCATTCGGCATTCGGCAAACCGGTCACCGGGGTGAAGGACAGGATGCGTTCCTGTTTGTTCAGGACCACTTCCTGGTTGCCACTGGCGATACGCACGTTGGCACCGGGGTAGATGTCCTTGAGGTTCTTCATCACCTGGTCCTTGTCCGGGCTGACGATCACCTGACCATCGGCGCTGACCAGAAAGGCGTGGCCCAGGCCACCGAAGTCCACGGAGTTGATGATCTTCACCAGGGTTTCCAGGCTCAGGTCGCCACCGACTACACCCAGCAGTTCACCTTGTTTTTTCACCGGCATGGCGATGGTCACCACCAGGCCACCGACAGCCGCCATATAGGGCGGCGTCAGCATGGTCTTGTCGGCGGTTACGGCCTGTTTGTACCAGGGCCGTTGGCGCGGATCGTAGCCATCGGGCATTTTCGCGTCGGGGCGCTGGGTGAAAGTGCCGTTGGCCTGGCCAACGTAGGTGAACTGGAAGTTCGAGGTGAAGGCGGGCTGGTCGACCAAGCCCGGGAAGTCTGCGTTATGGCCTTGGTGAGCCACGTTCTGCGCCAGGTTCTCGAGCACCAGGATGCGCCCGCTCATCCAGTTCTGCACGCTGCTGGAGGTGAGCTCACCGGCCTGCTGAATGGATGATTCGAGGTTCTGTCGGATAGTGTTTCGTTGCAGGTAGTCGTTGTACAAAGTGAACAACGCAAAAGCCAGAACCACTACGCCGGAGGCGGCCAAAAGGATTTTATGGCTGAACTTGAGATTCATTTCATGGGACTTCTTATGCCGAAAATGGGGATGCGTCCGTAAAGCAACATTCCATGTAACAGTGCAGGCGACGAGCCGCTCTACTTTGGTGCACGCATGTCTTATCAGTCTTTCGGCAAGAACACCCGAACCCTTAGGGATTTATCTTAATTACTCGCCTAAATTTGCCGAATCCCGCCGAACGGTGTTCCAGAGCCTTCGTTACCCCTTTTCAGCGGCGCGTCAGCAACCAAAACGATTGATGTCTTGGGTGATAGATAGGGGGCGGCGACGGTGCTCGGGCATAGTGGATCGTTGATCGGCCTTTATCGAGCATAAAAACAAAACCCCAACTGCTTTCGCAGTTGGGGTTTCGGAATTTGATCTTGACGATGACCTACTCTCACATGGGGAAACCCCACACTACCATCGGCGATGCATCGTTTCACTTCTGAGTTCGGGATGGGATCAGGTGGTTCCAACGCTCTATGGTCGTCAAGAAATTCTGTGGCCGATCCGTTGGACTCAAAGTCGAACGTGTCAGCAAAATCAGTCACTTCTACAAATAGACAAAACCCCAACTGCTTTCGCAGTTGGGGTTTCGGAATTTAATCTTGACGATGACCTACTCTCACATGGGGAAACCCCACACTACCATCGGCGATGCATCGTTTCACTTCTGAGTTCGGGATGGGATCAGGTGGTTCCAACGCTCTATGG
>NZ_QKLN01000025.1:0-26862 GCF_003225665.1 Pseudomonas sp. TKO26 | reverse complement strand
ACTTCAACCACTTGCGCTTTCGATCTCTCGTTAGCGGGAGGCGAATTCTACAGCGTTACACGCTGCTGTCAACACCTCTTTTCAACCGCTTTCGACCGAGAGGATCGAATCGTTAACAAGGCGAAAAACACTGCTTTGCCAACTGCTTCTGGCTTCGATGAACTGAAGCGTAACCGCTGTCGAAAACCGCGTAACTCATTGAATCTCAAGGAGTTTTCCGTTTCGACTGCGCCGGAAGTGGGGCGAATTATAGAGACAAATAACTCGCCGTCAACACCTATCTTCTATTTTATTCAGACTTAAGCGTAATCCGCGCAAACGCCTTCTTGCCGGCCTGGCAAACATGCGTCGCACCCAAGGCATATATATAGGAGCGATCAACAACCTCACCATCGACGCGCACACCACCAGAGCTCAGGAGATCACGCGCGACTGCGGCATTCTTAACCAGCCCGGCCTTGTTAAGGACAGCAGCAATCGGCATATCCTCAGCAGCAGCCAACTCGATCTCCGGCAGATCCTCCGGCAGCTCTCCATCCTTCATGCGATTGCCCGCGGCACGATGCGCGCTGGCCGCTGCCTCTTCACCATGGAAGCGCGCAACAATTTCCTCAGCCAGCTTGATCTTGATATCACGCGGATTAGCACCCGCCTCGACATCAGCGCGGAATGCATTGATCTCTTCCATCGAACGGAAGCTGAGCAGTTCGAAATAACGCCACATCAACGCATCAGGGATGGAAACCAGCTTGCCGTACATAACCCCCGGCGCTTCCTGGATACCTACATAGTTGCCCAAGGACTTGGACATCTTTTTGACCCCATCCAACCCTTCAAGCAACGGCATAGTCAGAATGCATTGTGCTTCCTGACCATAACCGCGCTGCAGCTCCCGCCCCATCAAGAGATTGAACTTCTGGTCGGTACCACCCAGCTCGACATCAGCACGCAACGCAACCGAGTCATACCCCTGGACAAGCGGATACAAGAACTCATGGATAGCGATCGGCTGATTGGTCGAGTAGCGCTTATCAAAGTCATCGCGCTCAAGCATGCGCGCAACCGTGTATTGGGAAGTCAGACGAATAAAGTCCGCCGGCCCCATCTTGTCCATCCACGTAGAGTTGAAAGCCACCTCAGTCTTGGCTGGATCGAGAATTTTGAAGACCTGACTTTTATAGGTCTCGGCATTCTCCAGAACCTGCTCGCGGGTCAGCGGCGGACGAGTGGCACTTTTACCACTTGGATCACCGATCATCCCGGTAAAGTCGCCAATCAGGAAGATCACTTGATGACCCAGATCCTGGAATTGACGCAGCTTATTAATGAGCACGGTATGCCCAAGATGCAAATCCGGCGCAGTCGGGTCAAAGCCAGCCTTGATACGCAGCGGCACGCCACGCTTGAGCTTCTCGATCAACTCGGACTCGACCAACAACTCTTCCGCACCACGCTTGATCAGCGCTAGCTGCTCTTCAACCGACTTCATAACAGACCCGCAAGGCTCAGATTCAAAAGGGAACCAACCATACAAGATCACGGACTAATTACAAGTTTTGCCCGGCGTACGGAAGCATTCAGAGAACAGAGTGTCCACACGCTTGCGTCACAGATGATTTGGTTATATTTTATACAGTTATTTCATCTTCATCATGTCATTCATCTTTTCCACTTCATCTTTTCAAAGTCAAATTACCTATGACCACCGAACCGTCTAAAGCGCCACCGCTTTATCCGAAGAGCCACCTGCTCGCCGCAAGCGGCATAGCAGCCCTTCTAAGTCTGGCTCTGCTGGTATTCCCTTCCAGTGATGTTGAAGCCAAAAAAACGACATTGAGCCTTGATCTGGAAAGCCCGATCGAGCAACTCACACAAGATCAAGACGCCGCATCTACGGAACAAGCCACAACTGAAGCAGTAGCCTCACCTTTCGCACAGATCGAAAACACCCAAGAAGACACCACAGAATCAGCAGAAAGCACGCCTGCGCCTGCCATTACGGAAGAAGCAAAAGCCCCGGGCCATAGAGAAGTAACAGTGACCAAGGGCGACACCCTGTCCACACTGTTCGAGAAGGTCGGCCTGCCGGCCACCTCGGTGCATGAAATACTGGCAAGCGACAAGCAAGCCAAACAGTTCTCTCAGCTCAAACATGGCCAGAAGCTGGAGTTCGAACTGACCCCAGACGGCCAACTGAACAACCTGCACACAAAAGTCAGCGATCTGGAAACCATCACCCTGACCAAAGGCCCTAAAGGCTTTACCTTCAACCGAGTGATCACCAAGCCAGTGGTGCGCTCAGCCTACGTTCACGGCGTTATCAACAGTTCGCTTTCACAGTCCGCCGCCCGCGCCGGCCTGTCCCATAGCCTGACCATGGATATGGCGAACATTTTCGGCTACGACATCGACTTCGCTCAGGACATTCGCCAGGGTGACGAGTTTGACGTGATCTATGAGCAGAAAGTCGCCAACGGCAAAGTGGTCGGGACCGGCAATATCCTTTCCGCACGCTTCACCAACCGTGGCAAAACCTATACGGCAGTGCGCTACACCAATAAACAGGGCTCCAGCAGCTACTACACCGCAGACGGCAACAGCATGCGCAAGGCGTTCATCCGCACGCCAGTGGACTTTGCCCGCATCAGCTCACGCTTCTCCATGGGTCGTAAACATCCGATCCTGAACAAAATCCGCGCTCACAAGGGCGTCGACTATGCCGCTCCGCGGGGCACCCCCATCAAGGCAGCCGGCGATGGCAAGGTCCTGCTGGCAGGTCGTCGCGGCGGTTACGGCAACACCGTAATCATCCAGCACGGCAATACCTACCGCACGCTGTATGGCCACATGCAGGGCTTTGCCAAAGGCGTCAAAACCGGCGGTTCGGTGAAGCAGGGGCAGGTCATTGGCTATATCGGCACCACAGGCCTGTCCACCGGGCCACACTTGCATTACGAGTTCCAGGTCAACGGCGTGCACGTAGACCCGCTGGGCCAGAAACTGCCGATGGCCGACCCGATTGCCAAGGCAGAGCGCGCTCGCTTCCTCCAGCAGAGCCAGCCTCTGATGGCTCGAATGGAGCAGGAAAAGGCCACGATGCTGGCCTCGAGCAAACGCTGAACCATGGCGCGCTATATAGGAGTAATGTCCGGCACCAGCCTTGATGGCCTGGACATTGCCCTGATCGAGCAGGATCCGGCGATCAGACTGATCGCCACCCACTACATCCCCATGCCAGAGTCCCTGCGCGCCGAGCTGCTGAGCTTGTGCGCCAGCGGCCCAGATGAGATCGCCCGCTCTGCCATGGCCCAGCAGCATTGGGTCAAGCTGGCTGCCCAGGGCATCCATAGCCTTCTGCAACAGCAACAACTGCAAGCTCAGGACATTCGCGCGATTGGCAGTCACGGCCAGACAGTGCGCCATGAACCGAGCCGCGGTTTTACTGTGCAGATCGGCAACCCGGCACTGCTTGCGGAGCTTACCGGCATCAGCGTAGTCAGCGACTTTCGCAGTCGCGATGTAGCCGCCGGCGGCCAAGGAGCACCACTGGTCCCGGCCTTCCACGAAGCCCTGTTCGAACGATGCACAGGAAGCCGTGCGGTTCTGAACATTGGCGGCTTCAGTAACCTGAGCCTGATCGAGAAGGACAAACCAGTGACCGGCTTCGATTGCGGCCCAGGCAATGTGCTGCTCGATACCTGGATACAGGATCAACGCGCAGAAACCTTTGACCGCCACGGTCAGTGGGCAGCCAGCGGCCAACTCGACCAGTCCTTGTTGGCCACCCTGCTCAGCGACCCGTTCTTCGCCACACAAGGGCCGAAGAGCACTGGACGCGAAGTATTCAATCTACAGTGGCTGCAACGACAGCTGGCACAGCACCCCCCGCTTCCCGCCGAAGATGTGCAAGCCACTCTGCTGGAACTGACCGCACTGACCATAGTTCACTCGCTGCAGGCGGCACAAAGCGACACCCAGGAGCTTCTGGTCTGTGGCGGCGGCGCCCACAACAATGCCCTGATGCAGCGCCTCGCGGCCCTGTTGCCCGGGACACGAGTGAGCAGCACCGCTGTATATGGCGTGGACCCTGACTGGGTAGAGGCCATGGCCTTCGCCTGGCTGGCCCATTGCTGCATGGAAGGCATTGCCGCCAACCGCCCCAGCGTTACCGGCGCCCGCGGTCTGCGGATACTGGGCGCTATCTACCCTGCCTGAACACCAGACAGCAAAACGCCGCAGGATCGTCAGACCCTGCGGCGCTAGGAATGGCTTTTAGTAACCGATCAGATCGAAAACGATGACCCGCAACCACAGGTAGTGGTGGCATTGGGGTTTTTGATCACGAAACGCGAACCTTCCAGACCTTCCTGATAGTCCACCTCAGCACCAGCCAGGTACTGGAAACTCATGGGGTCCACCACTAGGCTCACACCCTCGCGCTCAACGATGGTGTCATCCTCGGCCACTTCCTCATCAAAAGTGAAGCCGTACTGAAACCCCGAACAACCGCCGCCCGTAACGAATACGCGCAGCTTCAAGCGATCATTACCCTCTTCGTCGACCAGGGTCTTCACCTTGTGCGCTGCACCTTGAGTGAATTGCAAAGCCGTGGGGGTGAAGGATTCAACGCTCATGCTGACTATCTCCCGGCGTTAAGCCGCCATACTGCGTAATGACGCGCATTATCCGCTTCTCCTAGAAAAGCGGTCAACTATTGTTACGGTATATCAATAGTCGTACAGCTACCCGCATAACGCAGAAAGGCCCGTCAGACGGGCCTTTCTGTTCAACGCTAAAACGGTCTCAAGGCAGCATGCCCGCGTGAGACAGCCCCAGACGCTCATCCAGGCCAAACAGAATATTGAGGTTTTGCACCGCCTGCCCCGAAGCGCCCTTGACCAGGTTGTCGATGACCGACAGCACCACCACCAGATCGCCGTCCTGCGGACGATGCACCGCGATCCGGCACACATTGGCGCCACGCACGCTACGGGTTTCAGGATGACTGCCCGCCGGCATCACATCGACAAAAGGTTCATTGGCATAGCGCTTCTCGAACAAAGCCTGCAAATCAACCGAACGGTCCACAACTGTCGAGTAGAGCGTGGAATGAATACCGCGAATCATCGGTGTCAGATGCGGAACAAAGGTCAGACCGACATCCTTGCCTGCTGCCCGGCGCAACCCCTGGCGGATTTCCGGCAAGTGACGATGCCCTTTGACCGCGTAGGCCTTCATGCTTTCAGAGGTTTCCGAGTACAGCGAACCCACACTGGCACCACGGCCAGCACCGCTGACACCGGACTTGCAGTCGGCAATCAGACGCGACGCATCAGCCAGACCCGCCTCCAGCAGCGGCAGGAAGCCCAACTGGGTGGCGGTTGGGTAGCAGCCCGGAACAGCGATCAGCCGAGCCTTCTTGATCTGCTCGCGGTTGACTTCCGGCAACCCGTAGACCGCCTCATCCAGCAGCTCGGGCGCGCCGTGGGGCTGGCCGTACCACTTGGCCCACTCATCGGCATCCTGCAAACGGAAGTCCGCCGACAAATCGATGACCTTGGTTCCCGCCGCCAGCAATTCCCCGGCCAGGGCATGGGCTACCCCATGAGGCGTGGCGAAGAACACCACATCGCAGGCCCCCAGGGTCTTGATGTCCGGCACGCTAAAGGCCAGGCCGTCATAGTGACCGCGCAGGTTCGGGTACATGTCGGCGACGGCCAGGCCGGCTTCGGATCGCGAAGTGATGACCTCCACTCGCGCTTGCGGATGCTGTGCCAACAGACGCAGCAGTTCGACACCGGTGTAACCCGTGCCGCCGACGATACCGACCTTGACCATAAACCTGCCCTCAACGAACCCACTGGAAAGGCTGCCGATAATAGGGGCGGCGCGCCCCTGCGACAACCGTCAAGGTGACGTGCGGCCGCTCTACCCTCTACTATCTTCGCCACCGTGAATCTGGGAATAACTAAAAATGCTCTATCTATGGCTCAAAGCCTTTCATATCGTCAGCGTGGTCTGCTGGTTTGCCGGCCTGTTCTACCTGCCACGCCTGTTCGTCTATCACGCCCAAAGCGAAGATGCCGTCAGCCGCGAGCGCTTCTGCCTGATGGAGCGCAAGCTGTATCGCTTTATCATGGGCCCGGCGATGATCGCGGCGCTGATCTTCGGCATCTGGCTGATCAGCCTCAACCCCAGCGCCTACTTCGGCCAGGGCGGCTGGATGCACGCCAAGCTGACCCTGGTGGTAATCCTGATCGGTTATCACCACATGTGCGGCGCGCAAGTGAAACGCTTCGCCCGTGGCGAGAACAACCGCAGCCATGTCTTTTATCGCTGGTTCAATGAAGTACCGGTTCTGCTATTGCTGGCTATCGTAATTCTGGTCGTTGTCAGGCCGTTCTAACACTGACTAGTCACTTACCTGGGGGTACTCCAATGTCACTGCCCGTTCTGCTCGAGCAACACCTGCGCCTGCCTCTGGTGGCGGCGCCGATGTTCCTGATCTCCAACCCCGAGCTGGTCCTGGCCTGCTGTCGCAATGGCGTGGTCGGCAGCTTCCCGGCCCTGAACCAGCGAGAAAGCAGTGGCTTCAAGGCCTGGCTCGAAGAGATCGAGGCGGGGCTGGGCAAATTGGAGAACCCTGCCCCCTACGCGGTGAACCTGATCGTGCACAACAGCAATCCGCGCCTGCAGGCGGATCTGCAGATCTGCATCGAGCACAAAGTGCCAATCGTCATCACCAGCCTGGGAGCGGTCAAGGAAGTCGTCGACGCCGTACACAGCTACGGTGGCTTGGTGTTCCATGACGTGACCACGCGCCGGCACGCGGAGAAAGCCGCAGAAGCCGGAGTCGATGGACTGATCGCCGTCGCCGCAGGGGCCGGCGGGCATGCTGGCACCTGGAGCCCCTTCGCCCTTATCGCCGAAATTCGCCAGTTCTTCGACAAGACCCTGCTGCTGGCCGGCTGCCTGAATCGCGGCCACGAGATTCTCGCCGCTCAATTGCTCGGTGCCGACCTGGCGTATCTGGGTACACGCTTTATCGGCACCCGCGAAAGTCACGCGCCGGACGCCTACAAAGAGATGCTGCTCAGTTCCCGTGCTGCGGACATCGTGCACACCGCCGCAGTGTCCGGGGTGCCTGCCAGTTTCATGCGCCAAAGCCTGGAGAATGCCGGCTTCGACCTGGCCGCCCTGCAAGGCAAGGGTGACATCAACTTCGGCTCCAAGCTCAAGCCCATCAGCGACGAGGCCAAGGCCTGGAAAACCGTATGGTCGGCCGGCCAAGGCGTAGGCGAAATCAACGACCTGCCCAGCGTCGATCAATTGATCGCCCGCCTGGACAGCGAATACCAGGCCGCCCAGGAACGCGCCGCGCAGTTGAGCAATCGCTGGCCACGTTAACCCGTTCTCATTGTTTTTTGGCCAGCGGGGGGGCGCTGGCCTTAAACTAGCGGCCTTTTATGTAAGCCTTCTTTTCAAGAGACAGGGATGCCCCCCATGAGCGAAACCCGCTACAAGATTGTTTTCGACGGCACACTGTTGCCCGGCGTCGAGAAGTCCACCGCCCAACTGAACCTGGCCGAACTGTTCAAAAGCGATGCTGCCGCAGTAGAGCGTCTGTTCAGCGGTCAGCGGGTAGAACTCAAACGCGATCTGACTCAGGCGGACGCACAGCGTTACCTGGAAGCCCTGAAAAACGCCGGGATCGATGCCCGAATCGAAGCTGAACAGGCTCTGGACCTGAACCTGGACGCAGTCACCCATGCCCCGACCCCGGCCCCAATCAGCGAGTCGCCCTACGCGCCTCCGCAAGCCACGGTCGGCGAGGCTCTACCGCAATACGCCACGCTCAATGTCTTCAGCTTCGAGGGCCGCATCGGTCGCCTGCGCTACCTGGCCTGGACCCTGGTCCTGACGGTCGCGATGCTGGCCGTGGTCGGAGTCGGTGCGTTCTTCGGCATTCTTTCCGCTGCTGTGCTCAACTCCACGCTCCTCACTGGAGTCGGGATCATCGGCGGCATCGTGGTGTTCATCGGTTTCATCGTCGTCAGCATCCAGATCAGCGTGCAGCGCCTGCATGACCTGGGCTGGTCCGGCTGGCTATGGTTGCTGAACTTCGTGCCAATCGTCGGCAGCATCTTCCCCCTGGTGCTGATGGTCAGCCCGGGCAGTAACGTCGCCAACCGCTACGGCGCCCCGCCACCGCCCAATACCACTGCGGTCAAGGTCCTGTCGTGGATGTGGGTGGTACTGATCGTGGCGTTGATCATTGGCCTGGTGGCCGGCGGCCTGAGCTCTCTGGAAGATCGCTACAGCGAGACCAGCTACAGCGAAAACGTCGACTCCGCCGGCGTTGACGAAGAGGCTGAACCCGCCGACAGCGCCGCGGCCCCTGTAGAATCCGAGCAAGAATAAACGCGTCCGAGCCTGCGACCCTTCCTGTCGCAGGCGACCGGCCGTTGCGATGGAGAAATGCATGACCCGTTACGCTCTGATCACCGGTGCTTCCAGCGGCATAGGCCTGGCCCTGGCCGAAGCCCTGGCCCGGCGTGGGCGCAACCTGCTTCTGGTGGCCCGCCAGCGTGATCAGCTGGAAACTATCGCCCTGGAGTTGACCCAGCGCTTTGGTGTCGAAGTGCTGTTTCGCGCCTGCGACCTGGGGGAGCCTCTGCGCCTGTCCGGCTTCCTGTTGGAACTGGAGGAAGGCGAGCGTCAGATCGACCTGCTGGTCAATTGCGCCGGCATCGGCACCTGTGGCCCCTTCCTGGCCCAAGACTGGATGACCGAACAGGACCTGATCGAGGTCAACATCCTTGCCCTTACCCGCCTGTGTCATGCCCTGGGCAACAGCATGGCGCTGCTGGGTGGCGGACAGATTCTCAACGTCGCCTCGGTAGCCGCCTTCTATCCCGGCCCGTGGATGAGCACCTACTACGCCAGCAAGGCCTATGTCCTGCACTTTTCCGAGGGCCTGCGCGAAGAACTGAAAAAGTGCGCAGTCAAGGTTTCGGTGCTGTGCCCCGGCCCGACTCGCACGGGCTTTTTCCGCACGGCACAAATGGACACTCAAAAGCTCAACGACAGCAGACTGCTCATGAGCCCCGAGGAAGTGGCCCTGTACGCGGTCCGCGCGCTGGAAAAAAACCGCGCCATCATCATTCCCGGCCGCCTGAACCGCTGGATGGCTTTCAGCAGCCGCCTCGGCTCGCGCTGGCTGACCCGCAAGATCGTCGGTTACGTCAATCGGGCCTATTGCCCACGTTAGATGCCGGGCTGGGCGCACAGGATGAGCCTGAGTACACTCAGCCCGGACCAACCCAATGGAGAAACAGCTGTGGATACTCTGTTCACCAAGATCATCAACAGAGAAATACCCGCCAAGATCATCTACGAGGACGACCAGGTTCTGGCCTTCCACGACATCGCCCCGCAAGCGCCGGTGCACTTCCTGGTGATTCCGAAAAAGCCCATCCGCACCCTCAACGATCTCACCGAGGACGACAAGGCCCTGGCCGGACATATTCTGTTCACCGCCCAGCGATTGGCCAAGGAACAAGGCTGTGAAGACGGCTTCCGGGTGGTGATGAACTGCAATGAGCTGGGCGGACAGACCGTCTATCACATTCACATGCATGTGCTGGGTCAACGCCAGATGAACTGGCCTCCGGGCTGATTGCCCCACCCACATTCCTGCACGGCGCCCTCTCGTCCGGTCTGCGACGAGGGTGCGCTGATCCAGCGCAGTTTTCGCCCCATCGATTGGAGTAAACTGGCCGCCGTGATTCTTCCCGGAGATAAGCATGACTACCCAACGTCACTACTCGCCGATTGACCGCCTGCTGCTGCAGGCCGATATGGCCATACGCACGCTGTTGCCGTTCAGTGGCCAACCTTATCGCCCGTCGCCGGCCATCGTGCGGCCGGATGCGCAGATGAGTGACGAGGACACCCGGCATGTCGCCGGCCTGATGCGCATCAACCATACCGGGGAAGTCTGTGCCCAGGCGCTGTACCAGGGCCAGGCGCTGACCGCCAAGCTGCCCCAGGTACGCCAGGCCATGGAACATGCCGCCGAAGAAGAGATCGATCACCTGGCCTGGTGCGAGCAACGTATTCGTCAGTTGGGCAGCCATCCCAGTGTTCTCAATCCGTTGTTCTACGGCCTGTCGTTCGGCATCGGCGCAGCGGCCGGACTGATCAGCGACAAGGTCAGCCTGGGGTTCGTCGCCGCCACCGAAGATCAGGTTTGCAAACACCTGAACGAGCACCTGGAACAGCTCCCGGCCGAGGACGAAAAGTCCCGGGCCATTCTCGAGCAGATGCGGATCGACGAAGAACACCACGCCGAAACCGCCCTTGAAGCCGGCGGCTTTCGCTTCCCGGCACCGGTCAAGTTCGGCATGAGCCTGTTGGCCAAGGTCATGACCAAAAGCACCTACCGGATCTGAATCCGCTGCTGCCTCCGACAAAAAAGGGCGCTCCATGAGCGCCCTTTGCTTTGCCCGCAACAATCGACGCCAATCAGCCGAGCTCGACGATTTCGTAATCGTGAGTGATGGCCACGCCAGCGGCACCGAGCATGATCGAGGCCGAGCAGTATTTCTCCGCCGACAGCTCGATAGCGCGCTTGACCTGGGCTTCTTTCAAGCCCCGCCCCTTGACCACGAAGTGCATGTGAATCTTGGTGAAGACCTTGGGATCTTCGGTCGCGCGCTCGGCGTCGAGGAAGGCCTCGCAACTTTCCACGGCCTGGCGTGACTTCTTCAGAATGCTGACCACATCGAAGTTACTGCAACCGCCCACGCCCAGCAGGAGCATTTCCATGGGGCGAACACCCAGATTACGTCCACCGGCTTCTGGTGGGCCGTCCATCACCACGACATGACCGCTGCCCGACTCACCGAGGAACATGGCTTCGCCAGCCCATTGGATGCGTGCCTTCATCGCCAAGACTCCACTGCTAAAAAAGGGTCGCCAGCTTAGCACAGGGTTTTGCCCGGGCCGCGCTTTGCCAGATGCAGGTATATTGCCGATTTTCACCAAGAAAAATCTTAAATCTGCTTAGGATGTGTCTGTTAAGCTGACGCCAAATGAATGGCGCATCGCCAGCGTCAAACAGCTTCGCTTTTCACCCCATAACAAACACCTCATACCGTGCAGTCTTTTCGGGATACAACCATGGTTGCTGTTGCCCCCACCCCCAGGATCAAAAATCTCGACAAGTTGCTGATGCACTGTCAACGCCGCCGGTATCAGGCCAAGAGCAACATCATCTGCGCCGGCGACGTGTCCGACAGCCTGTACTTCATCATCAAGGGTTCGGTGACCATCCTCATCGAAGACGACGACGGCCGGGAGATGATCATTGCCTACCTCAACGCCGGGGACTTCTTCGGTGAACTGGGGCTGTTCGAAGAGGCCGGGCAGGAGCAGCAACGCAGCGCCTGGGTGCGCGCCAAGGTGGAATGTGAAGTGGCACAAATCAGCTATGCCAAGTTCCGAGAGCTGTCGCAGATCGATCCGGACATTCTGTACGTGCTGAGCGGGCAGATCGCCCAGCGCCTGCGCAACACCACGCGCAAGGTCGGCGATCTGGCGTTCTTCGACGTGACCGGACGGGTTGCCCGCTGCTTGCTGGAGCTGTGCAAGCAACCGGATGCCATGACCCATCCGGACGGCATGCAGATCAAGATCACCCGCCAGGAGATCGGCCGGATCGTCGGCTGCTCACGGGAAATGGTTGGCCGGGTCCTCAAGGACCTGGAAGAACGCAACCTGGTTCACGTAAAAGGCAAGACCATGGTGGTGTTCGGCACCCGCTAGCCCGGCAGAAAGCCGTTGAGCATCTCTCGGTAGAGGCTGTCCAGCCGGCCGATGGCATCGGGGGCGGCAAAAGCCTCATGCAAGGCGATATGGCTCTCGGCCCGGCAACGCTGCTCCAGTCCACAGGCCTGATTGAAGGCATTGACCGCCTCTACCATCGAGGCGCGCTCGTTATCCAGCAACAAGGCTCCGTGTACCAACCCGACTGGCCGCTGCCCGCCCTTGCTCTGGCGCCAGCGCTGGGCAGTGCCGACCAACTTGCGACCGTCCAGATTGACGTTGAAGCGCCCATCGCAAAAGGCACCGTCCACCTCGCCCAATGACGGATTGCCTCCCAACTCGGTGAGCAGGTCGCAAATCGGCTGGCACAAGCGTCGATAGGCCGTTTCAATCCGCCCCTGATCCCCCTCGCTACGCGGCGGTGCGTAGACCAGCGCAATGTTCACCGTGGCCGCCGACTGCGGCACCGGCTCGCCACCGGTTTCCCGCAACAACACCGGCCAGCCATTGGCGGCCGACACCTGGCAAGCCTGCTCGAATCCGGGCAGGCGGCTCAGGCGCCGCGGCATCACCAGTGCCCGGTCACTGGGCTGCCAGAACAGCAGGCCAAACTCCTGCTCTGTGGCGCACACCTGGGCCAGCAGATCCTGCTCGGCCTGCAGGCCGGCTTCGACGGTCAAGGCAAGGGGTTGAGTCATGACAGGGCAAGTCCTTGGCAGTAGATATGAAAAAGCCGGCAACGCCGGCTTGTTCAGTGTTTCAGGCTCAGTCCAGGGTCGAACCGCTGACCGGGACGCCGCGCTCGGGGAAGAACAGGCGTTGCAGCTCGCTGCCCGGGCTCTCGGCGCGCATGAACGCCTCGCCCACCAGGAACGAATAGACGTTGCTGATTTCCATCAGCTCGACATCGGCGCGATTGAGAATGCCACTCTCGGTAATCACCAGGCGGTCGCGGGGAATCCGCGGCAGCAGGTCGAGGGTGGTTTCCAGGTCGACATCGAACGTGTGCAGGTTGCGGTTGTTGATCCCCACCAACGGCGTGTCGAGGGTTTTCAGTGCCCGCTCCAGTTCGTCACCATCGTGCACTTCCACCAGTACATCCAGGCCAACGCCCTTGGCCACCGCGGCCAGCTCGGCCATTCGCCCGTCATCCAGCGCGGCGACGATCAGCAGCACACAGTCGGCCCCCAGGGCGCGGGCTTCGACGATCTGATAGGGATCGATCATGAAATCCTTGCGGATAACCGGCAACTTGCTGGCCGCCCGAGCCTGCTGCAGGTAAGCATCGGCTCCCTGGAAAAAGTCGACGTCGGTGAGCACCGACAGGCAGGTGGCGCCGCCCTTCTCATAGCTCTTGGCGATGTCGGCCGGAACGAAGTTCTCGCGGATCACACCTTTGCTGGGTGACGCCTTTTTGATCTCGGCGATCACCGCCGGTTGCTTGAGCTTGGCCTGCTCCTGCAGAGCCTTGGCGAAACCGCGCGGGGCATCGGCGGCGCGCGCCAGGGTTTCCAGCTCGGTCAGGCTGACACGCGCGCTACGCTCGGCAACCTCCTCCACCTTGCGGGCGAGGATCTTTTCCAGAACAGTCGGCACACTCATCCTTCATTCTCCTGCTTGAACACCGCGGTAAAGGCGCCCAGTTCCTCAAGCTTTTCCCGGGCCAGGCCCGTGTGCAAGGCATCGTGAGCCAGAGCCACGCCCTCTTTCAGGCTGCTGGCATGATCGGCGGCATACAGCGCCGCACCGGCATTGAGCACAATCATTTCGGCGGCCTTCTGGCCATGCTCGGTCTTGCGTCGTCCCAGGGCATCGCGAATCAGCTCCAGGGACGCCGCCGGACTTTCCACCACCAGGCCAAACAGGCTCTGGCTCTTCATGCCCAGGTCTTCGGGTTGCACCCAGTACTCGGTGATCTGGTCGTTCTTCAGCTCAGCCACATAGGTCGGCGCGGCCAGGCTGAACTCGTCCAGGCCATCCTGGGAATGCACCACCAAGACGTGCTTGCTGCCAAGGCGCTGCAAGACTTCGGCCAATGGCCGGCACAACGCCTGGGTGAATACGCCCACCACCTGATGTTTCACACCGGCCGGATTCGTAAGCGGGCCAAGCATGTTGAACAGGGTCCGCAGACCAAGGTCGCGGCGCGGGCCAGCGGCATATTTCATGGCACCGTGATGAGACTGGGCAAACATGAAGCCGATACCGACATTGTCGATGCAGCGGGCCACCTGGACCGGAGTCAGGTTCAGGTAGACCCCGGCCGACTCCAGCAGGTCGGCACTGCCGCTCTTGCCGGACACCGCGCGATTGCCATGCTTGGCGACCGTGCAGCCGGCCGCCGCGACCACAAAAGAGGAAGCCGTGGAAACGTTGAAAATGTTCGCACCGTCACCGCCAGTGCCCACCACGTCCACCACACCGTCGAGGGTCTTGAGCTCGACCTTGTCCGCCAACTCGCGCATCACCGACACCGCGCCGACGATTTCGTCGATGCTCTCGCTTTTCATGCGCATGGCCATCATGAAAGCGCCAATCTGCGCATCGGTGCATTGACCGGTCATGATCTCGCGCATCACATCGCGCATCTCGTCGGTGCTCAGGTCCAGATGGCCGACAATACGGCTCAGGGCAGTCTTGATATCCATGAAAAGTCCTTAGCGCGTGCCGCCGCTCTGTTTGAGGAAGTTGGCGAACAGCTCGTGGCCCTGCTCGGTGAGAATAGACTCGGGGTGAAATTGCACCCCCTCGATATTCAGCGTCTTGTGGCGCAGCCCCATGATCTCGTCGACGGAACCGTCTTCCAGTTGAGTCCAGGCGGTGACTTCGAGGCAATCGGGCAGGCTGTCCCGCTTGACCACCAGCGAGTGGTAGCGGGTCACCGTCAGCGGCAGGTTCAGGCCGGTGAATACCCCCAGGTCACGATGGAACACCGGGCTGGTCTTGCCGTGCATCACTTGCCGGGCACGTACCACCTGGCCGCCAAAGGCCTGGCCGATGGACTGGTGCCCCAGGCACACGCCGAGAATCGGCAGCTTGCCGGCGAAATGCTTGATCGCCTCGATGGAGATGCCGGCTTCGGTGGGTGTACAAGGACCGGGCGAAACCACGATGCGCTCCGGCTTGAGCGCCTCGATTTCAGCCACGGTCAACTCGTCATTGCGCACCACCTTCACCTCGGCCCCCAACTCGCCCAGGTACTGGACGACGTTATAGGTGAAGGAGTCGTAGTTATCGATCATCAGCAACATAGTGGAAACTCCTCAAGCCTTGGATGCGGGGGTTTGTTCAGCCAGTGCCACGGCACGGAACATTGCGCGACGCTTGTTCAGCGTCTCTTCCCACTCCAGGGTCGGCACCGAGTCGGCAACAATCCCGCCGCCGGCCTGTACATGCAGCTCGCCGTTCTTGATCACCGCAGTTCGAATGGCAATCGCGGTGTCCATGTTGCCGTTCCAGGCGAAGTAACCCACGGCGCCGCCGTAGACTCCACGCTTGACCGGTTCCAGCTCGTCGATGATTTCCATGGCGCGGATCTTCGGCGCGCCGGACAACGTGCCCGCCGGCAGGATCGCTCGCAGTGCGTCCATCGCCGTCAGGCCGGATTTCAGTTGGCCGGTGACGTTGGAGACGATGTGCATCACGTTGGAATAACGCTCGATCACCATCTTCTCGGTGAGCTTCACCGAGCCAATCTCGGAGACCCGACCGGTGTCGTTGCGCCCCAGGTCGATCAGCATCAGGTGCTCGGCAATTTCCTTGGCGTCCGACAGCAGGTCCTGCTCTAGGGCCAGGTCGGCTTCCTCGGTGGCGCCCCGCGGACGGGTGCCGGCGATCGGCCGCACGGTAATCAGATTGTCCTCGACCCGCACCAGCACCTCCGGCGAACTGCCCACTACGTGGAAGTCACCGAAGTTGAAGAAGTACATGTAGGGCGTCGGGTTGAAGCAGCGCAGCGCCCGGTACAGATCGATGGGCGCGGCCGAAAAATCGATGGACATGCGCTGGGACGGCACCACCTGCATGCAGTCGCCGGCCAGGATGTATTCCTTGATGGTGTCCACGGCCCGCTCGTAATCCGCCTGGGTGAAGCTGGAGCGGAATACCGGATCGCAGGCCTGCTGCTTGCTGAAATCCAGCCCCGGGCGCGGGGTGATCGGCTGGCGCAGTTGTGCCAGCAACTCCTGCAAACGCGCCTGGCCGGCGTCGAAAGCATTGTCCTGGCTTGGATCGGCCAGCACGATGGCGTGCATCTTGCCCGCCAGGTTGTCGAACACCACCACCGCGTCGGAAACCATCAGCAGGATATCCGGCACGCCGATCGGATCCGGGTTCGGGCACTGGCCCAGGCGCGGCTCGACATAACGCACGCAGTCATAACCGAAATACCCCACCAGGCCGCCGTTGAAGCGCGGCAGGCCGGCGATGGTCGGCACGTTATAGCGGGCTTTGAATTCCTCGACGAAGGCCAGCGGGTCGGTCACTTCATGGCGTTCGATCTCCACGCCATCGTGGGTCACGCTGACCTGGAAGCCGTGCACCCGCAACACGGTGCGGCATGGCAGGCCAATGATCGAATAGCGCCCCCACTTCTCGCCGCCCTGCACCGACTCCAGCAAGTAGGAGTTGGGCTGATCGGCCAGTTTCAGGTAGATCGACAGCGGCGTGTCGAAGTCGGCAAGGGTTTCGCAGGCCAGCGGGATACGGTTGTAACCGGCTGCGGCCAAACGCAGGAATTCTTCGCGAATCATGGGATGCCTCGTGGCTTGAGGGTCTAACAGTCAGGTATGCAAACACACCGGCAGGGCCGGCCAGACAAAAATCAGGCGCGCCAACGCCAACGGGCCAAGGCCTTGATGACTTTCATCCAGAGTTTGCGAGTGACCACCACGATGGAGTTTCCAGAAGGGGATGGAACAGCGTCGGGCAACGTTATCTCAGCGGCAGGTTCTAAGCAACCGGGGATCAGCGCCCGCAAGTCGTCGATCACCAGCGCCGGCAGCTCTTCGGCAATCGGCCGGCCATGGTTGTAGCCATAGCTCAGCGCTACGCACTTGACTCCTGCTGCCTTGGCGGCCAGCACATCACTGCGCGAGTCGCCGACGAACAGCGATTGCGAGGCCGGCACGCTGGCCATCTTCATCACGAAGAACAGCGCCGCCGGATCGGGTTTCTTCTGCGGCAGGGTGTCACCGCCAATGATCCAGCGGAAATACCGGCCGATCTTCATCTGATCCAGCAAGGGGGCTACGAAACGCTCGGGCTTGTTGGTAATCAGGGCCATTTCCACGCCCTGCTTGTACAACCACTTGAGGGTTTCGCGGACACCGGGATAAACCACGGTCAGTTCGTGACTGTCCTCGTAGGCGCTGTTGAACAGTTCCAGGGCATGTTCAGCCTCGACTTCGTCGACGCCCTGAGCATCCAGGCTGTTGGCCAGAGCCCGGCGCACCAGCATCGGAGCGCCATTGCCGACCCACTCGCGCACCGCCTCGATCCCCGCGGGCTTGCGCCCCAGCTTGAGCAGCATTTGATCCACGGCGGCAGCGAGGTCCGGCACCGAATCGACCAGGGTGCCGTCCAGGTCGAACATTACCAGCCGCGGCAGGCGCCCCGGGAACAGCTGCTCGAACGCACTCATGGCCGAGCCAGCGCCAGTTCAGCGCGCATTTTCTCGATGACTTCCCGATAGTTCGGCGCGTTGAAGATCGCCGAGCCGGCCACGAAGGTATCGGCGCCCGCGGCGGCTATTTCGCGGATGTTGTTGACGTTCACCCCACCATCGATTTCCAGACGGATATCGCGGCCGGAGGCGTCGATCAAGGCCCGCGCCTCGCGCAGCTTGTCCAGGGTTCCAGGAATGAATTTCTGCCCGCCAAAGCCCGGGTTGACGCTCATCAGCAGCACCATGTCGACCTTGTCCATCACGTACTTGAGCACGTCCAGCGGGGTCGCCGGGTTGAACACCAGGCCGGCCTTGCAACCA
The DNA here is from genome assembly GCF_003225665.1 of Pseudomonas sp. TKO26. Classification (NCBI taxonomy): domain Bacteria; kingdom Pseudomonadati; phylum Pseudomonadota; class Gammaproteobacteria; order Pseudomonadales; family Pseudomonadaceae; genus Pseudomonas; species Pseudomonas sp. TKO26. The sequence continues at coordinate 9,047 of NZ_QKLN01000025.1, read as the reverse complement.
CCTTCGCGGATCATCTGCAGGGAACGGTCCACGTGCAGGGTGGCTTCCGGGTGAAAGGTGATGTAGGTCGCGCCCGCCTCGATGAAGTCACCGATGATGCGGTCCACCGGAGTCACCATCAGGTGCGCATCGATCGGCGCGGTGATTCCGTACTTGCGCAGCGCAGAGCAGACCATCGGGCCGATGGTCAGGTTCGGCACATAGTGGTTGTCCATGACATCGAAGTGGACGATATCGGCACCGGCGGCCAGGACATTGTCCACTTCCTCGCCCAGACGGGCGAAGTCGGCGGAGAGAATCGACGGAGCAATAGCGAAGGGCTGCATGACGCACCTTTTTTGAGCAGAATCACGATGGCGCGCATTGTATACCTCATGCTTTGGAGCGCACACCGTAACCGCGATGATCAGTAGGCCGCGCGATAGATCTTCTCGATATCGGCAGGACTCAGTCTGCGCGGATTGTTGCGCATCAGACGCTCGATCCCCGCGGCCTCCACGGCCATAGCGGGAATCGCCTCCTCGGGCACGCCAAAGCTGCGCAAGCCATTGGGAATCTCCACCGCAGCGCACAGGGCCGTCATCGCGTCCACGGCCCGATCGGCGGCCTCGCTGGCACTCAAGTGCGCGGTCTGCAGCCCCATGGCTTCGGCGATATCCTGCATGCGCTCGACACAGGCCATCTTGTTCCAGGTCATGACATAGGGCAGCAGCAAGGCATTGCTGACCCCGTGGGACATATGAAAACGCCCCCCCAGGGGATAGGCCATCGCATGCACCGCGCCGACCCCGGCATTGCCGAAGGCCATGCCCGCCATCAGGCTGGCGGTGGCCATATCCTCCCGCGCCTGCAGGTTGGCCGGGTTGGCATAGGCCTTGGGCAGCGCCTTGACGATCAGCTTGATGGCCCCTATGGCCAGGGCATCGGTGATCGCAGAGGCACTCAGCGACAGATAGGCTTCAATCGCGTGCACCAGGGCATCGACGCCACTGGCGGCGGTCACACTGCGAGGGCAGGTCAGAGTCATCTGCGGGCTGACCAGAGCCACGTCCGGCAGCAGGTAGTCGCTGACAATGCCCTTCTTCAACTGCGCAGCCCTGTCCGACAGTATCGCCACGTTGGTGACTTCCGAACCGGTACCGGCGGTGGTGGGAATGGCGATCAGCGGCGGCCCCTTGCGCGGCACCTGATCGATGCCGAACAGGTCTTCCAGGGCGCCGTGATAACCGGCATAAGCCGCGACACTCTTGGCAATGTCGATGGCGCTGCCGCCCCCCACCCCGATCAGACCGTCATGCCCGCCTTCGCGGTAGACCTGCATGCAGTCTTCGACGATGGCGATTTCCGGATCGGGCAGCACCCGGTCGAAGATCTCGTGATCGCGCTCCCCCAGATGGGCCAACGCCAGCGCCACCGTGCCCGACTTGAGCAGCGCGGCGTCCGTGACGATCAGCGGGTTGTCGACATCCAGGCGAGTCAGCTCAGCGGCCAGTTGCTCGATGGCGGTACTGCCGGTGAGCAGCTTATGAGCGATCTTGAAAGAGGAAATACTCATGTGCGCAGCCTCTTATATAGAAGGGGGAAGCTGGCACAAGCGTAGACGTGGATTATCGGTTGTCGCCTATTCAGCGGACGAATGCCCCATCGTCCCTCGCCCGGAACACCCTTCAGTGGCCCGGACGGGGGAAACGCGCGTTTTTTTACACCTGGGCGGTACGCAGTTTCTCGCTGCGTCCACGCAGCCATTCCAGGGTCAGCAGCAGAATCACCGAGAAGGCGATCAGCAGCGTCGCCGCCGCAGCAATGGTCGGGCTGAGGTTTTCACGGATGCCGCTGAACATCTGCCGTGGCAGGGTCGCTTGCTCCGGACCGGCCAGAAACAGGGTCACCACTACCTCATCGAACGAGGTGGCAAAGGCGAACAGCGCGCCACTGATGACCCCGGGCGCGATCAACGGCAAGGTCACCCGGCGGAACGTGGTCAAGGGCGAAGCCCCGAGGCTCGCCGCGGCGCGCACCAGGTTATGGTTGAAGCCCTGCAGGGTCGCCGACACGGTGATGATCACGAAAGGCACCCCGAGCACCGCATGCACGATGATCAGCGAGAAGAAACTGTTACCCATGCCCAGCGGCGCGAAGAACAGGTAGCTGGCGACACCGATGATCACCACCGGCACCACCATCGGCGAAATCACCAGGGCCATTACCAGCGCCTTGCCGGGAAAGTCGCCGCGGGTCAGGCCGATGGCCGCGAGCGTACCGAAGACCATGGCCAGCAAGGTCGCGGCCGGGGCCACGATGATGCTGTTTTTCAGCGCCCGCATCCATTCGGCGGAGGCGAAGAAGTCCTGGTACCAGTGCAGCGAGAACCCCTGCAACGGGTACACCAGGAAGCTCCCCGAGTTGAACGACAGTGGGATGATCACCAGCACCGGCAACACCAGGAACAACAGGATCAAGCCGCAGAGAATCCGCAAGCTGTAGAACCAGACCCGTTCGACGGGAGACATGTAGGGGCTCAGCATTTCGAATCTCTCCTTAGCTCAGGCGCAGGCGGCTGGCGCCCACCAGCCAGCTGTAAATCAGATAGAGCACGACGGTCGCCAGCAACAGCAGGCCGCCCAGGGCCGTGGCCATGCCCCAGTTGATGCTGGTGTTGGTGTAGAAGGCGACGAAGTAACTGACCATCTGATCGTTCGGGCTGCCCAGCAAGGCCGGGGTGATGTAGTAGCCGATGGCCAGGATGAACACCAGCAAGCAGCCAGCGCCGACCCCGGCATAGGTTTGCGGGAAATACACCCGCCAGAAGCTGGCGAACGGGTGGCAACCCAGGGAAATTGCCGCACGCATGTAGGTCGGCGAGATGCCCTTCATCACGCTGTAGATCGGCAGGATCATGAACGGCAGCAGGATATGCACCATGGAGATGTAGACCCCGGTGCGGTTGAACACCAGCTCCAGGGGCTTGTCGATCACCCCCATGGCCAGCAGCGCACTGTTGATCAGGCCACCGGATTGCAGCAGCACGATCCAGGCCGCGACCCGCACCAGGATCGAGGTCCAGAACGGCAGCAGTACCAGGATCATCAAGAGGTTGCTCTTGCGTGCCGGCAGATTGGCCAGCAGGTACGCCAGGGGATAGGCCAGGGCCAGGCAGATGGCGGTGATCACCAGCCCCATCCAGAAGGTCCGGGCGAAGATGTCCAGGTAGATGGCCTGGTCCGGGGTAGCCGGGGCCAGTTCGCCCAGGTCATCGATGCGATGGTCCACCGCCGCCAGCAGGTAGTAAGGGGTCAGGTTGCTGGTGTTGCGGCGGATCGCCTGCCAGTAGGCCGGGTCGCCCCAGCGCTCGTCCAGGCTTTCCATGGCTTCTTTATAGGATTCGGGCTCGGCCTTGAACGGCAAGGCGCGGGCGGTCTTGGTCAGCAGGCTGCGATAGCCGGCCAGTTCCATGTTCAGGCGCTTGGACAGGTCGCCCAGGGTCTGATTCTTGCGGGCGTCCGCCAGGTCCTCGCTCAAGGCCTTGTAGGTCCCTTCGCCGGGCAGGCCACGACCGTCCCAGGCACTCACGGCCGCCACCGTGCGCGGCATGCCGCCGACCACTTCCGGGTTGCCGACGCTCTTGTACAGCAGCGCCACGATCGGTACCAGGAACACCAGCAACAGAAACAGCACCAGGGGCGCGATCAAGGCCTGCGCCTTCCAGCGGTTGACCCGCTCGGCACGGGCCAGCCGCTGCTTCAAGGTCGGGCCGGTGACCGCGTTCAGGGGAACGGTGATGGTCATGACAAACTCCGCGAATCGATCTTTCGAATACAAGCCACCGGGGTAGGAACGGGCTTGCCCGCGCATCCAAGGGCATCCTTCAACATCAGGCTTGAGCTGATGACGCCTTCGCGAGCGAGCTCGCTCCTACAACAGCAGGGGGTGGTTACTTGGCTGCCCAGGCGTTGAAGCGCTGTTCCAGCTGCTCGCCGTTGTCAGCCCAGAAGCTGACGTCGATCTGTACCTGGTTGGCGATGTTTTCCGGGGTGGTCGGCATGTCCTTGAGGATGTCCTTGCTCAGCAGCGGTACCGCCTGGGTGTTGGCCGGGCCGTAGGCGATGTTTTCCGAATAGGTTTTCTGCTGTTGCGGCTGGACCGAGTAGGCGATGAATTTTTTCGCAGCTTCTGCGCGAGCCTTGTCCAGACCTTTTGGAATGGCCCAGGCGTCGAAGTCGTAGATGCCGCCGTTCCACACCACTTTCAGGTTGCTTTCCTTCTGCACCGCGGCGATCCGGCCGTTGTAGGCCGAGCTCATGACCACGTCGCCGGAAGCCAGGTACTGCGGCGGCTGGGCGCCGGCTTCCCACCACTGGATGCTGGGCTTGAGCTCATCGAGCTTCTTGAAGGCACGGTCCTGGCCGTCCTTGCCGGCCAGCACCTTGTACACGTCCTTGGGCGCGACACCGTCGGCCATCAGGGCGAATTCCAGGGTGTACTTGGCGCCCTTGCGCAGGCCGCGTTTGCCCGGGAATTTCTTGGTGTCCCAGAAGTCGGCCCAGCTGCTGGGGGCTGCTTTCAGCTTGTCGGCGTTATAGGCCAGCACCGTGGACCAGACGAAAAAGCCTACGCCGCATGGCTGGATAGCGCCCTTGACGTAATCTTCGCTCTTGCCGAACAGGGCCGGGTCCAGTTGCTCGAACATGTCCTCGTCGCAACCGCGGGACAGTTCCGGAGACTCGACTTCCACCAGGTCCCAGGACACGCTCTTGGTGTCGACCATGGCCTTGATCTTGGCCATCTCGCCGTTGTACTCGCCGGCCACGATCTTGCCATTGCCCGCCGCTTCCCAAGGGGCATAGAACGCCTTGACCTGTGCCGCCTTGTTCGCCCCGCCAAAGGACACCACGGTCAGGTCCGGGCCCGCCGCCATGGCGTGCGCCGCACCCATCATGCCCAATGCCAGGGCGGTGAATTTCAGGGATCTCAACATTTATTGTGTTCTCCACGTGCAGGTTGGTGTTGCAGGGGGCGATCAATTCGCCTCTAGAAGCGGGTCAAGCGCGCGAACGTGCTCGACTTGCCAGCCAAGCGGCACCACGTCACCCACCGCCAGCGCAGGATCGAGCTCGGCAATCGGCTGTTTCACGAAGAAGTCGCTCTTGCCGCAGACTTCCAGGCGCACCCGGACGTGGTCGCCCAGATAGATGAATTCCGCCACCCTCCCGGAGAAGCGGTTGACGCAGCTTTCGCTGGAGCCGTTGAGGCTCACGCGTTCCGGCCGGATGGACAGGGTCACAGGCTCGCCGACGCGGCCGACGTTCACCGCCAGCGCCTCGACTTTCTCGCCACGCCCCAGCTCCACCACGCAGCGCTCGCCGTTATGGCTGTGCAGGCGGCCGTTGAGACGGTTGTTCTCGCCAATGAAGTTGGCGACGAAGGTGTTCTTCGGCTCTTCGTAGAGGGTCCGCGGCGGGGCGATTTGCTGGATCTCGCCCTGATGGAACACCGCCACCCGGTCGGACATGGTCAGGGCTTCGCCCTGGTCGTGGGTCACGTAGACCACGGTCACGCCCAGGCGCTGGTGCAGGTGCTTGATCTCCATCTGCATGTGTTCGCGCAGCTGCTTGTCGAGGGCGCCCAGGGGTTCGTCCATCAGCACCAGCTGCGGCTCGAACACCAGGGCGCGGGCCAGGGCCACCCGCTGCTGCTGGCCGCCAGACAGTTGCGCCGGGTAGCGCTGGGCGAAGGCATCGAGCTGGACCATGCTCAGCACGCGCTTGACCCGTTCACTGATGTCGGTCTTGCCCAGGCCGCGCACCGACAGCGGAAAACCGAGGTTCTCGGCCACGGTCATGTGCGGGAACAGGGCGTAGTTCTGGAACACCATGCCGATGTCGCGCTTGTGCGGCGGCACATTGTTGATGGCACGCCCGGCCAGCTGGATCTCGCCAGCGGTCGGAGTCTCGAAACCGGCCAGCATCATCAGGCTGGTGGTCTTGCCGGAGCCGGACGGCCCCAGCAAGGTGAGGAACTCGCCTTTGCGAATTTCCAGGTTGAGGTCTTTGACGATCAGGTTCTCGCCGTCGTAGCTCTTCTGCACACCACGAAAACTGACCAGAACATCGTTGGCCCCAGCGCTTGAAACGACCTCGCTCATACCCACACCTTTTGTTTTAGACGGCTGTGGAGCAAGCCTAGTGGAGCGCGCAAGTCCCGCAAATCGGGGCTCAGGAGAGATTCGCCTCAGCCGCCTGGAAGGTTGCGTGTAGGGATTGCCCTACAAGGATGGCGGGATTGGATAAGGGCGGTGGTCAGCGGCAAGCTGCAAGCGGCAAGAAACGGCAAAAGCCCGACAGCGGGGATGTCGTAAATGGATAAGTGCCCTCCCCGGGAGGTGGAGAGGGCACTGCAGAAGGTGTCAGAGCAACTTGTGCTCCATGGCGTACTTCACCAGCTCGGCCAGGGATGTGACGTTGAGTTTCTGCATCAGCCGCGCCTTGTGGGTGCTGATGGTCTTGCTGCTCAGCGCCAGTTGCTGGGCGATGTCATTGACATTGGCCCCTTGGGCCAGGCGTTCGAAGACCGAGAATTCGCGCTCGGACAGCAGTGAGTGCAAGGGGCGGGCGTCAGTCAGGCCGACTTCGAAGACCATGCGGTCCGCCAGATCCGGATCGATGTAGCGCCCGCCCGAGGCCACCTTGCGAATCGCGGTCAGCAGCAGCGACGGGTCGCTGTCCTTGGTGGCGTAGCCGGCAGCGCCGATCTTCAACGCCCGGGCGGCCATCTGCGCCTCATCATGCATCGACAGCACCAGAATCGCCGGCGGATTGTGCAGCGCGCGAATCCGCGGAATCGCCTCCAGCCCGTTCACCCCGGGCATGGAGATGTCCAGCAGCACCACTTCGCAACTCACCTGGCGCAGGGTTTCCAGCAGTTGCTCACCGTTGCTCGCCTCCCCCACCACAGTGAGATCCTTGGCCAAGCCGATCAGTTGCTTGATGCCCTCACGGACAATGGTGTGGTCTTCGGCTACCAGTACACGGATCACGTGCTTCTCCTCGTTATTGTTCTGGATCCAGGGGCACCCGGACGCTCAAGGTGGTGCCTTCGCCCTGCACGCTTTGCAGCACCAGGCTGCCGCCCATGATCAGCACCCGCTCGCGCATGCCCACCAGACCAAAGGAGGTCGGACGCGCTGAAGCGGTGTCGAAACCCAGACCGTCATCACTGATGCTCATGCACAGTTCGGCGCCTTCCAGGGTCAGGGACAGCTCCACAGTATGCGCCTGGGCATGCCGCATGACATTGGTCAGGGCCTCCTGGAGGATGCGGAACAGGCCGATGGCCTTGGCGTCGCTCAAACGCGGCAGGTTGTCCGGAACCTGCACCAGGCAGGGAATCTGGGTCCGCGCCTCGAAGCGCCGGGCCTGCCATTCGATGGCCGAGGCGATGCCCGCATCGAGGATCGGCGGCCGCAGGGCGGTGGCCACGTCGCGCACCAGTTGGAACAGCTGGGCAATCAGGCGCTTCATGCTGTTGAGGCGCTCATGCAGGCCCGGGTCAAGCTGGGCATAGGCCAGCTCGCACATGGACGTTTCCAGCTTGAGCACGGTGAGCATCTGTCCCAGCTCGTCATGGACTTCCCGGGCAATGCGGGCCTTTTCCTCCTCGCGCACGCTCTCCAGGTGCGCCGACAGCTCGCGCAATTGCTCCCGGGAGCTGGCCAGCTCCAGCTCGATGCGCTTGCTTTCGCTGATGTCCCAGACAATGCCATCCCAAACGAAGGCGCCATCATCCAGTCGCCGGGTAATGGCCTTGATCTCGGCCCAGCGCTGCTGGCCCTGACGGGTCAGGATGCGACCCTGCCAGGACCAGTCACTGTCGGTATCCAGGGCCTGATCCTGGGTCTGGTGATAGCTGGCCTTATCGTCCGGGTGCACCAGGCTGCGCAGGCCGGTGTCCCGGTGGGCCAGGACCGCCGGCGGGTAGCCCACCAGGGTTTCGCTGCCCTCGCTGATGTAGGCAAAGTCGATCTGCCCGGTGACCGGCGCCCGCTCCAGGCGAAACACCAGCCCCGGAACGTTGGCGGCGATGCCCTGCAGGCGTGCTTCGCTTTCACGCAAGGCCGCCAGGGCCCGCCGGCGCTCGGTGACGTCATTGAGATAGACCACCAGGTACTCGCTGTCGCGAAAGCGCAGGAAACTCAATGACACGTCCGCCGGCAGGATACTGCCATCAGCGCGCACGCACTCCGTCTCGAAGCTTTGCGCGCCCTCTTCGCTGGCCCGGGCGCGTTTCCACAGGTTGAGCCAGCGGTCCATGTGCAGGTTGGGTTCGAAGTCGATCAACGGCCGGTCGATCACCCCGCCCGCCGGATAACCGAGCATCTCCTCGGCCGCGCGGTTGGCGTAGCGTACATGGCTGTCCCAGTTGACCCAGAGAATGCCCACGGTGCTCTGGTCGATGGAAAACTGCGTCAGGCGCAGGGCCTCTTCGCTGGCAGCGCGCAGGGCGATGTCTTCACGAGCCGCCAACAGTCGCAGCTCCAGCCCGCGTTGCTGGCGGCGCTGCCAGAAGACGATCGCCAGGCTGGCCAGCAACAGGATCACCAGCAACAGGCTGAGGTTCTGCCAGACGCCGGGGGACTGTCCCAGCCGCGGGTACTTGGGCTGCAGCCAGCGGCTGTGGAGTTGCTCCAGATCCTTGGCCGGGATCGCATGCAAGGCTCTTTCGACGATGCTGGCCAGTTCCGGCCAGTCGCGCCGGGTCGCCACCCGCAACAGTTGCGGCAGGCCAATGTCGCCCACCACCGCCAGCCCGGCGAACTCCGCCTCCGCCGACAAGCGACTGAGCTGGGCCTCGTCCACCACCGCATAGCGGGCCTGCTGGCTCAGCAGCAACTGCAGGGCCTGGCGCTCCAGGGGCACCCCTTGCAGATTCAGGTTGGGGTAGGTCTGACGCAGATAGTCGGCCACCGCACTGGGCATCCGCACCGCTACCCGGGCCTGGCTGTCGAGCTTTTCCAGCTCTACCGCGCCCGCCCCCTTGCGCTCCCCCACCAC
>NZ_QKLN01000024.1:0-40795 GCF_003225665.1 Pseudomonas sp. TKO26 | reverse complement strand
TCGGTGGGGGTGGCCGGGGTCCGGGCGCTGGTCCAGGACCATGACCGGGAGGGCTTGCAGGCCCAGACCCGACGGGACCTGGGGGCGGCCTTCGATCAGGCCTGGTCCCGGCAATTGCATGACCCCGAGCATGGGGTCATGGCCGGGGTGTATTACCTCGGCCGGCAGATCGAGAGCCAGCTGCAGGCGCCGGGTGAGGACGCCGCTGGCGTCGAGTCGCCCTGAGCGTAGCGGGGACGATCAGACCGGATCGGCCACGGATGCCAGCGGCACCTCATAGGCATCGACCCCGGCCGCATGGCGCCCGGCGATGTAGCCGAAGGTCATGGCCGGGCCCAGGTTGATGCCGCCGGAGGGATAGAACCCGCCCATCACGCTGGCCATGTCGGTGCCGACGGCATACAGCCCGGGGATCGCCGCGCCGGCCTGATCCAGCACCTGGGCCTGGGCATTGGTCTTGAGCCCGGCAAAGGTGCCGAAGCTGCCGGGCAGCACTTTAACCGCGTAGAACGGCCCCTGTTCGATAGGCGCCACGCAAGGGTTGGGGCCGGGGTGCAGGGCGTCGCCCTGCTTGCGGTTGTAGGGGGTCGAGCCGCGGCCGAACTCGGGGTCCTGGCCGTGGCGGGCGTGCTGGTTGAACTGCTGCACCGTGGCCGCCAGCGCCTGTGGGTCGATGCCGCATTGGCTGGCCAGGGCCTGGATCGAGTCGGCCCGCCGCAGGTAGCCGCTGCGCACCAGCGGGCCAACGGGGAGCGGGAAGGGGCGGGCATAGCCCAGGCCGTAGCGGCGCTGGAAGCGATGGTCGCAGATCAGCCAGGAGGCCACTTCCTCGCCCGCCGGGACTTTTTCGACCATGGCCGCGGTGTAGTCGTAGTAGCCGTCGGCCTCGTTGACGAAGCGCTTGCCGTTGGCCAGCACGCCGATCAGTCCGGGCTTGGCCCGGTCGATGATGTGGGGAAAGTGGCCGACGCTGCCGTCGGCGTGGCGCACCCGCGATACCGGGGCCCAGGCCACCGGGCTGGCGAGGTCCGTGGCCAGGACTGCGCCGGCGGTTTCAGCGAGGCGGATGCCATCTCCGGAGCAGCTCGGGGGCGGCAGCGCCAGATGCTCATCGACACCCGGCGCCCGGGGAAACAGCGCCTGGCGCCGGGCCGGGTCGTTGGCAAACCCGCCGGCGGCCAGCACCACGCCACGCCGGGCGCGGATTTCCCGCCGGCCTTGGGGCGTGTCCACCAGGGCGCCGTGCACCCCCTGTTCATCCCGTAGCAGCGAACGGGCCGGCGATGACTCCAGCAGACGCACTCCCAGGTCCTGGGCCGACTTCGCCAGCCGGCCGATCAGCGCCACGCCGTTGACCAGATGCATGGCTCGGCCATGCAGCGCCAGGTCCCGCAGGTGGCGGGCAAAACGCTTGGCGACATGCAGCAGCGACTTGAACGAACGGGTCATGCTGAGAAAGGCCCCGAGGTCGGCCCCGGCCATGATCGGCATGCCCAGGAACGAGGTTTCGCGCATGGTTCGACGCAGGCGTGCCAACAAGGGGCCGATGGCCCGGGCGTCATAGGGCGCGGCAATGACCTGATGACCCTCGATACCGGCGCCGGGCAACTGGCCGTGGATGTCCGGGATGCCGTTGCCATCGACGAATTGCAGGGCCGTGTGCTGCTCGAAGAAGGCCACCATCTGCGGCCCGTTATCCAGGAAGGCATCGATACGCGCAGGGTCATAGCGTTGGCCCAGCTCATGCTTGAGGTAGGTGCGCGGTTGCTGCGGGTCTTCATGGATGCCGGCGCGGCGTGCCAGGGGATTGCCCGGCACCCACATCCAGCCGCCGGACCAGGCACTGGCGCCACCAAAAGTGGAATCTTTTTCCACTACTATCACTTGCAGGCCGTGCCAGGCGGCGGTCACCGCAGAGGCCAGGCCGGCAGCGCCGGAGCCGATTACCAGCAGGTCACAGTCCAGTGGGGGAAGGAGGGCAGCAGGAGCTTCACTCAAGATGGCAGGCCTTTTTTACGGTATTTTGGAAAAATGGAATTATGTTCCGTTTTGTTGAAAAACTATTCCATAGCGCCAGGGAGGCTGTCAAACCGGTGCGCTTTATTTCGGGCAATGCGTTACGGGGCAATGCATTAGGGGCAAGGGGTGCGGCGCGGTGCGGCCATGCTCCGGCGGCAAGGGCTTCGGCGGGGCAAAAAAAACGCCGCGCTCCCGGCAAAGGGGCGCGGCGTCGTGGGGCCGTCGAAGGCCTCGGTGGGTCAGCTCACCACGCGGTAGCACGGCACATAGGCGGCGCCACCGGGCAGCTTCATGCGGTGCTGCTCGACGAAGGCTTTGAGCAGCTGGTCGAGGGGCTGCATGATCGCCGGGTCACCGTGGATGCTGTACGGGCCTTTCTGTTCGATCAGGCGGATGCCCTGGTCCTTGACGTTGCCGGCGACGATGCCGGAGAACGCCCGGCGCAGGTTGGCTGCCAGCTCGTGGGGCGCCAAGGCGTGGTTCAGTTGCAGGCCGGCCATATTCTCGTGGGTCGGATCGAAGGGGCGCTGGAAGCCCTCGTCGATCTTCAGCAGCCAGTTGAAGTGGAAGGCATCGTTGCGTTCGCGGCGGAACTGCTTGACGGTCTTGAGCCCCTCGGTCATCTGCCGGGCGACCTCCGCCGGGTTGTCGATGATGATCTGGTAGTGCTGCTGCGCTGATTCGCCCAGGGTCGCCAGGACAAAGGCATTGAGCTGTTCCAGATAGGGCGCGGCGCTCTTGGGCCCGGTGAGGATCACCGGGAACGGCAGGTCGCGGTTGTCCGGGTGCATGAGGATGCCCAGCAGGTAGAGGAACTCCTCGGCGGTGCCGGCGCCGCCGGGGAAGATGATGATGCCGTGGCCGACGCGGACGAAGGCCTCCAGGCGCTTCTCGATGTCCGGCAGGATCACCAGTTCGTTGACGATCGGGTTGGGCGCTTCGGCGGCGATGATTCCCGGTTCGGTCAGGCCCAGGTAGCGGCCGCCGCTCATGCGCTGCTTGGCATGGGCGATGGTGGCGCCTTTCATCGGGCCTTTCATCACGCCCGGGCCGCAGCCGGTGCAGATGTCCAGTTTGCGCAGGCCCAGCTCGTGGCCGACCTTCTTGGTGTACTTGTATTCCTCGGTGTTGATCGAGTGACCGCCCCAGCACACCACCATTTTCGGCTCGACGCCGGGGCGCAGGGTGCGGGCGTTGCGCAGCAGGTGGAAGACATAGTCGGTGATGCCCTGGGAGCTCTCCAGGTCGATGCGCTGGCTGTCCAGTTCGTTCTCGGTGTAGACGATGTCGCGCAGGGCGCTGAAGAGCATTTCCCGGGTGCTGGCGATCATTTCGCCGTCGACGAAGGCGTCGGCCGGCGCGTTGAGCAATTCCAGGCGCACGCCGCGATCCTGCTGGTGAATGCGCACTTCGAAGTCGTGGTAGGCGTCGAGGATGGTCTTGGCGTTGTCGACGTGGGCGCCGGTATTGAGAATGGCCAGGGCGCACTGGCGGAACAGGGTGTAGATGCTGCCGGAGCCGGCGGCGCTGAGTTGTTGCACTTCACGTTGCGAGAGGGTCTCCAGGCTGCCTTTCGGGCTCACCGAAGCATTGATCACGTGTCTTTGCGGCATTAATCCATTTCCTGAAATCGGCGCCACCGCGCCCAGTGCGGTCAGTGGCGAAAAAAACGGCGGGGCAGTGAACAGAGCCACCGGTACGGGGCTTGGTTTCCAGCGGCAGGGCAAGAAAGCAAACGTCGTTGCGAGATTGTTCGCTGTCTGAATCTACCTCAAGCGGGCCCGCTGTGGCTGGAAAAATGACGATCCGCGTCGTGAACGGCGTGTCAGCCCCCAGAAAATCAGGCAAAGGCCTGGCGCAGCAGTTCCGGCAGAATCTGTCCGGCCTTGCCCACCAGGCTGAATTCCTCGGGCTTCGTACAGGCCTGGGGCTGCGGATTGATGTGCACCACGCAGGCACCTTGCTCCAGCGCCAGTCGGGGGATCTGCGCCGCCGGCTGCACCAGACCCGAGGTGCCTACCGACAACAGCAGGTCGCATTCGCCTGCCGCTTTGAATGCCTCTTTGAGGATGTGCGGTGGCAGGGCTTCGCCGAACCACACCACCCCAGGGCGGATCTTGCCGTTGCAGCCGGTGCAACGGGGTGGCTCCAGGTTGCAACCCTGCTCCGGCAACAGGGGTTCTGGCAGTTCGCCGCTGAAGGGGCGGTTGCAGGCGAAGCACTTGGGGTGGTGCAGGCTGCCGTGCAGGTGCAGCACCGAGGGGCTGCCGGCGCGCTCGTGCAGGTCATCGACATTCTGGGTGACCAGGGTCAGGCGCGGTACGCGTCGGGCCAGTTCGGCAATCGCCAGGTGGGCCGGGTTGGGGCGGGCCTGGAGCACTTTCATGCGGCGCCATTCATACCAGCCCCAGACTAGCGCCGGGTCCTCGCGAAAGGCTTGGGGCGTGGCCAGCCGCGCCGGGTCGAAGTTCTCCCACAACCCGGTCAGGGCGTCGCGAAAGGTCGGGATGGCGCTTTCGGCCGAGACGCCGGCGCCAGTGAATACCACCAGATGCCGGGCCTGGGCCAGGCGTTGGGGATCGAACTCCATGGATGACCTGTCTCCCTTGTTGCGCTGATATCGGGGTCGCATTATCGCCAGCCGGTTCGGACCTGTCCGAAAAAAACACTGCGGGCGCATCGGGAATGAATTTATCGTCAAGCCGCCGCTCATAACTCTAGTCAGCGGTCCTGTCCGCGCAATGCTCAACTTTCCAGGGAGTGTCAGCCCCATGTGCCCAGCCTCATCCGTCAGCCCCGACGCCACCTCTCGCTTGATCCTGGTGGTGGAGGACGAACCGACGGTGTTGGAGTTCCTGTGCGAGATTCTGCAGGACGAGGGGTTTGCCACCGAGGCCATGGACAGTGCCGACCGGGCCTGGGAATTCCTGCAGCAACATGCCGCGGACGTGGCCCTGTTGCTGACCGATATCAGCATGCCCGGCACGCTCAACGGCGCCAGCCTGAGCAACCTGTGCGCTGAACGCTGGCCGTCGCTGCCGATCGTGGTGATGTCGGGTTTCGAAACCCCTGAGAGTTCCGGGGTGCGCTATCCGGTGTCCTTCATCCGCAAGCCCTGGACCATCGGCCAGATCCTCGACTGCGTGGCAGGCGCGTTGAAATCGGCCCAGGGTTGAGGCGTTGCGCCTCACCCCGGCCAATCGCCGGTGTTACTCCTTGACGCTCATGAACTCCTTGGCCCAGACAATGTAGTCCTCGGGCTGGGTGTAGGTATGGGCCAGTTCGGTGGCACTCAGGTCCGAGGCCTGGGTGAAGATCTGCCGCTGCTCGCGCAGGCAGTCGTAGGTGGCCTTGATCGCGGCGAAGTAGGCGGCATGGCCGTCCACTGCGATCTTCACTCCCAGCTCGGCCAGGCGCGCATCGTCGCGCAGTGCCGGGTTGCCGTAGGTCACCAGCATCAGCGGTACGCTCAGGTGCTCGGAGATCTGTTCCAGTTGCTCGAAATCACGGATGCCGACCATGCAGATGGCGTCGGCGCCTGCACGCTGGTACTGCTGGGTGCGGCTGATGATTTCCTGCACCGGGAGGATTCCGGCGTTGGTCCGGGCGATGATCGCCAGCTCGGTGTCGACCCGGGCTTCCAGGGCGGCGCGGATCTTGCCGACGCCTTCGGCCACGGAAATCAGGTCGGTGGATTTACGCCCGAACTGCGCCGGCAGCAGGGTGTCTTCGATGGTCAGCGCGGCGATGCCGGCCCGTTCCAGTTCCACCACGGTGCGCATCACGTTCAGCGCGTTGCCGTAGCCGTGGTCGGCGTCGGCGATCACCGGTAGCTGGGCCACGCGGCCGATGCGGGTGGCCTGCTCGGCGAATTCGCTGAGGGTGATCAGGGCGAAGTCGGGGGCCGCCAGCACCTGCAGCGAGGCCACGGAACCACCGAGGATGCCCACTTCGAAACCCAGGTCGGCGGCAATGCGCGCGGACATCGGGTCAAACACCGAAGCGGTGTGGTAGCAGGACGAGGAGGCGATCAGTTCACGGAAACCGCGGCGCAAATCTTGATGGGAAAGCCTGGACATAACAGCTCCGAGATAGGATCGAGAGATCGACCTTGGGGTCGAGTCAAATTTTGCAATCAGTTCCCTTGGTGAGCCGATGATCGAAAGGCTCACAGCGAAACGTTAGTTGGGCAGATGAAGGTGAAGCAAAGGGGGATAACAAGGCATCTGGGTCCCGCTCGGTTGGGTAAACCGGCAGGTTTATTATGCGAGGCCGACATAGCAGGACGAGGCTATCACGCTCCAACGCCGCAGTTGATGAGGAATTTGCATAGCATTATGCCGGACCGGCATTGGCATTTTTTTTGTTGACCGAATATTGCAGAGGCGACCGCCCCTTGTCGATCCGCGGCAAATCAACGAAGCTGCCGCGCCTCGAACGGTGCCTTCTGCGCCGGATAACGACTTGGTTCAGGGATGCAGGCAATGACGCTCAGGGTGTTGGTGGTGGGTGGCTATGGCAATTTCGGCAGCATTATCTGCCGCTATCTGATGCACCTGCCAGGGTTGCACCTGGTGCTCTCCGGGCGTGATCCACAAAAGCTTGCGGCCAAGCTCGACGCCTTGCGGGCCGAAGGCGCCCGGGCCTGCTCAGGCTGGTGCGGCGATGCCATGGGCGGGCAATGGGTCGCGGCGCTCAAGGAGCTGAACATCGACTGGGTGATCCATACCGGCGGGCCGTTCCAGGGCCAGTCCTATGCGGTGGCCGAGGGCTGTATCGAAGCCGGCGTCAACTACTGCGATCTGGCGGACTGCCGGCAATTCGTCGGTGGCATCGGCGCCCTCGACGCCCGGGCGCGGGCGGCCGGGGTAACGCTGCTGAGCGGTTGCAGTTCGGTGCCGACCTTGTCGACGGCGATCATCGATGAGCATCGCGGACGCTTTTCCCGCATCGAACGCATCGAGCACGGCATTTCCTCCTCAGCGAAAATGCCCGGCCTGTCGACCATTGAGGGGGTACTGGCCTATGCCGGTCGCCCGATCCTGCAACTCAAGGACGGCCGGCCGCACCCGGTGATCGGCTGGCAGGGCCTGACCCTGCGCACGTTGCCGGGGCTGGGCAGGCGCCTGGTGGCCAATGTCGATGTGCCGGACCTGGACCTGTTCGCCGAGCGTTACGGCGCTCACACCCTGAGCTTCAAGGCCGGTGCCGGGCTGAAGATCGCCGGGCTGGCCAACGCCTTGCTGGCGCAGGCCGTGAAGCTCGGCCTGGTGCGTGATCCGGCGCCCTGGGCCGCGCGCCTGCATCGCTGCGGCACCTGGTTCGAAGGTTTCGGCGACGGCCTCAGTGCGATGTACGTGGACGTGCATGGCCTGGGCCGGGACGGTCAGCCGCTGTCGATGTACGCCCAGCTGACCGCCACCCACGACCACGGCCCGGAGATCCCCAGCTGCGCGGCGGTGGCGGTGGTGCACAAGCTGTTGGCCGGCCACGTGCCGGCCCCGGGTGCCCGCTCCAGCGCCGGTGAGGTCAGCGTGCAGGAGTACCTGCGGGCGATCGATGATCCGGATCACCTGCAACTGCAGGTGAATTTCTCGCGCCCGCCGGTTTAGAGCCCACTCACCACTGCAGGGGCTTGGCGAAGTCCTTCCAGAACAGCCAGCGGCGCACTTCACGGTGTTCGCCGGTGCCGATCTGCCAGTCCGGGCGGCCGGCCTCCAGGTCGATCTTGACGATGATTCCGGCATAGGTCGCGGCCACCAGGGTCTTGCCGTCGGGGCTGATGTCCATGGCGGTGAGGGTCGAGCCGATGTAGTGCTGCCAGCGTTCCTCGCCGGTTTCGCTGAAGGCCCGCAGGTAGCCGTAGGCGTCGCCGATGATGAATTCGTCGCCCCGTGACGCCGCGGCATACACCCGGGCGCCTTCCTGCAGCACCGGGGTGCGCGGATCGTCGCTGTAGAAGTCGGTGGAGAGTCCCGGCAGGTCGGCCACCGCCACCCCCAGGCTGGCGCCGCCATAGAAATGGCAGGCGTTGAGCAGCAGGCGGTCGCCGCGCTGGTTGAAGCAGGCGAAGTGCGGATATTCGCTGGCAGGGCCGATCTGCGCGACCCGCTGCAAGCGGGCATCGAGCACCAGGTGCGAGCTGCTTTGCTCGCCGATGGCGATCCACTGGCCATCGGGAGACACCGCGCCATGCTCCATGCTCAGGCCGGTACTCAGGTCCTCGGGGGCGACGCCTTCGGCCAGCTCTTGCTGCAGGTCTTCCTGGCTCGGCAGCAAACGGGTGGCGCCTTCGGTGTGCAGGACGAAGATGCCGTCGGCGCTCACCAGCAGCACCCGGCGCCCGTCGGGGAAGGGGATCAGGCTGCTGGGGGTGGGGCGCCCACTGTCTTCCAGCTCCACGCCCGCCGGCAGGCCCGCGTGGGGATCGGGCCAGGGGAAGCTCGCCACTTGCGGACCGTTCCAGCCATCGGTGAGCTGGATGCCGTCAGCCCGGCCCCAGGCGAAATAACGCCGCTGCGGGCACATGCCGAAGCACTCCAGCTGTTCCAGGGTCTGGATCTGCTCGTCGCTGAGATGCACCACGAAGCCGCTCTCGTAGGGCGCACCGATGCGGGCCAGCAGGCTGCCGTCGGGCAGCAGTGCCAGGGTCGGAATCATCCGTCCCTGGCTTTCCAGGCGCGGGGTCAGCGGGAAGTGCGCCGGCGGCCAGTCCTGGCGGAAGGCCTGGCGCGCGGCTTCATCGTAAGGGGCCTGGTTGCTCGCTTCCAGGGCCGCCTGCCAGTCCTGCAACAGGTGCTCGGTATCGGGCATGTTGGGCTCCTTCAAGCCTTTCCAGCCCTCGCGGGTACCGGTTTCGACATAGCGGTTGATGTCGCGGGCATAGGTCAGCACGGCTTGCTGCCATTGCTGTTGCGGGGAGAGGTTGGAATTCGACAGGGACATGCGCACGGGACTCCTTGTGGCGCTGGAACAGGCGTAGCAGACCGGTGATGGACCGGAAAAGCGCGCAGTTTATCCCTTGGCGGCGGTTTTTTTTGCAATGGACCCACGTGCCGCTGTTCAAGGCGCGTAGGTGCTGACCCGATTGCGCCCGGCGTGCTTGGAGGCGTACAGCGCCTGGTCGGCCCATTCGATCAGGCAGCGGTGATCCCGGGCCGGGCGGTCGAGGCAGGCGATGCCCAGGCTGATGGTGAAGGCAATGGCCTGGCCGTTGTGGATCACCTCCTGCTGCTCCACCGACTGGCGCAGGCGCTCGGCCAGGGTCTGGGCTCCGGTCAGGTCGGTGTGGGGCAGGAGGATGGCGAATTCCTCGCCGCCATAGCGCCCGGCCACATCGCTGTCGCGCACGTGCTCGTGGATCAGTTGCGAGACACGCTGAATCACCGCGTCCCCGGCCTGGTGCCCATGGCGATCGTTGATCGACTTGAAGTGGTCGATGTCCAGCATCAGCAGGGCGATGGCGCTGCCGTGGCGGCTGTATTCGAATTCCAGGCGCTGCTCCCAGTGACCGCGGTTGAACAGTTGGGTCAGGTGATCGATGCGCGACAGGTGCTGCAACTGCCGGTTGGCCTGCTGCAGCGCCAGGCTGTTGATCGCCACGTCGGTGACGTCGTAGATCACCAGGCAGACGTGGTGGATCTCACTGTTGGACGAACGCAGCGGCAGCAGGGTGGTGTTCTGGTACATGAACTCGCCCTGGCCGGTGATCGGTTGGTAGTTCTTGAAGCGCACCAGGTACGGCCGTTGTTTCCAGATGGTGAAGGCCGGGGTGCCCAGGGCCACCACGCGACTCACCTTGCGGCGGAACCAGGGCCGCTCGACCTCGGGGAACAGCGCGAAGAACGACTGGTCGATGGCCTGTTTGGAGGGCACGCCGGAACGGTTTTCCATGAAGCTGTTCCACACCTGGACCTGGCATTCGAGGTCGAGCACCACGATCCCCACGTCGATGCTCTGGACCACCGCCAGCAACCAGTGCAGCTCACTGAAATCCATTCGCTTGGGCATGGCTCAACTCATCAGGTAGGCGAGTTTCTGTTCCAGGAGGGCCATGGAGTCCTCGGTGAACAGCAGCAACAGGTCGAAGTGGATGTTCTGTTCCTCCAGGCTGTAGCTGATCTCCACTGCCTGGGTCTGGTTCCAGCGTTGCTGGTTGAGCAGGATCAATTCGTCGATGGTGGTGTGCTCCCCCAGAACCTGGGGATGGCCCACGGAAAAGAACACGTCCAGCTGTTCGGCGATGCTGCTCAGGCAGGCACCGATCAACACGCTGGACAGGTCGATCAGCACTTCCATTTCCTGGTAGGGATCGGTGCCTTGTTCCATCAGTTGGGCGATGTCCGCCACTTCCGAGTCGTAGAACATCAGCAAGGCTTCGCCGGCAATGCCGCTGCCGATGTAGCCCTGGCAGATGGCGGTCAATTGCCGGGCACGATTGGCGTCCGCCAGGAGCATCTGCAATTCGCCGGCTTCGAGCACGTTGACGTGGGGAATCGGCAGGTGCACGAACACATCCAGGACCTTGGCGATCAGCGCCGCGGCGTAGCCCATGGAGACGTTGACGGTTTCCCGGAAGGCGTCGCGAAAGGTCACCAGGGGGGCCGGCGAGGGCGCTATCGGGTGCTTGGGCGGCGGGCTGTCCAGCAGTTGCAGTTGCTTGAGCAGGGCGCGCAGTTGCTGGGGGTCGAAGGGTTTCTTGAGAAAGGCCAGGGCGCCCAGCTCGCGGGTGCGGCGCACGGCTTCTTCCTGGACATCGCCGGAGATGACGATGATCTGCGCGTCGATGCCTTCCTCCTGCACCGCGCTCAACACCTGGTAACCGTCCATGACCGGCATGGTCAGGTCCAGCAGCGCCACCTTGCCCAAGCCCCGGCGCAGCGCCTCCAGGCCCTCGCGACCGTTGCAGGCCTGGGTCACGGACACCTGCCACTCGCTGGGCAAGGTCTGCAGCACCTGCTTTCTGGCCATGCTCGAGTCATCGCAGACGAGGAGGGGGATCATCGGGGTCGGACGCTCATTCGAAAAAATCCGTGGCGGGATAGTGTTCGGGAATGTGGCGAGTTGCCGCTTTAATCAGTGTGTTGCCGGGCTGTCCGTGCCGCGCCGCACTATAGTTCGCCGAGCGTCGGCAGAACAAGTAGCGGGTCATTGAGTTATTTGTTCCAGATCATTGTTCGCTGGATTCAAGTGCCAGGTGATGGCCTGGCCTGCGCTTTCGACAGTGAGCCCTGGGCATGAAGGGCTCTCTATCCGCACATCGCTCCAGGGCGCTCGACGTTTGCCCGCGCCCTTGCGCGGGCAGCCCGGTTGCTGGCCCATATATGCAACAAAACCTTACGCGCCAGGCCGTCCGATTCGACTTTAAAAACGCCGCAGCGCGGATTTTGCGCCGCCTGGGGCGCTGGCGGCGCTCACGTGGGGGGGCGGCGCAGAAAAATGTCAGATTTTGAGTCCCGGCCTGGACCTTTTCCGGCAATGCGCAATCATTACTGCGTGGAAAACATAAGGAGAGACGCATGTTCATTCGGTCATTGACCCTCGCTACTCTGCTCGCTGTCGCCGGACCTGTCCTGGCTGCCGACAACGATGGCCCACTGACCCAGGACCTGGGCAAATCACGGCCATTGATCGTGATCGCCCCCAGCACCGTCGACCCGACCCTGGTCAGCCTGAAAAAGTCCCTGGACGAGCCGGCAACCCGTCAAGCCTTCAACGAACGCAATATGGTCCTGTACACGGTGATCAACACCATCGGCCAGCGCGATGGCAAGGACATCGACCCGCAATCCACCATGGCCCTGATCCGCAGCCTCAAGCTCGGCGCCGGGGCGCAGACCAAGGTGATCCTGGTGGGCAAGGACGGCGAGAAGAAGCTGGAGCACTCCGGGGCGATTGAGCTCAAGGAAGTCTTCACCGCCGTCGACCAGTTACCGGCCGCGGAGAAGCAAGCCGCTGCGCCGGCCCCGGCTCCCGAGCCTGAAGCCAAGCCGGCCAACGCCAAAGCCGCCAAAGCCGCCAAGCCCGCCGCCGCTCCCAAGGCCCTGGACGATTGATCCGGGGTGCCGGGGCGGGCCCGGGCCGCGCTCCGGTGTCGTTCAAGCAGCGTTGAGGATCTGCTCCAGGCCCTGAACGATCTGCTCCACGTCAGCTTCATCGATCACCAAGGGCGGCAGCAGGCGAATGGTCTTGCTGCGGGTGACATTGATCAGCAAACCGTGATCCCTCGCGGCGATCTGCACCAGGTCCCGCGGCATGTCGCGCAACTCGATGCCAACCATCAGGCCCCGCCCGCGAATCTCCAGGACCTGGGCATGGCCCTGCAACTCTTCCCGCAGGCGCCGCAACAGCAGCGCACCCTGGCGCTCGGCATTGGCCAGCAGATGTTGCTCCTCGATGATCTCCAGCACGGTGCAGGCCGCCCGACAGGCCAGGGGGTTGCCGCCAAAGGTGCTGCCGTGGCTGCCAGGGGTGAAGAGTTGCGCGGCCTTGCCCCGGGCCAGGCAGGCGCCGATGGGAATACCGTTGCCCAAGCCCTTGGCCAGGGTCATCACATCCGGCACCACGCCTTCGTGCTGGCAGGCGAACCAGCGTCCGGTACGGCCGACGCCACTCTGGATCTCGTCGAGCATCAGCAGCCAGTTGCGCCGGGTGCACAGCTCGCGCACGGCCTTGAGGTAGCCGGCGGGCGCCAGGCGGATGCCGCTCTCGCCCTGGATCGGCTCCAGCAACACGGCGCAGATGCGTGGGCCGTGCTCGGCGGCGAGCGCCTCCAGGGCCTTGAGGTCCGCGAAGGGCACCCGGAGAAAATCCCCTGGCAACCGGCCGTAGTTCAGGCGCACGGCGGGCCCGTCGCTGGCCGCCAGGGTGCCCAGGGTACGACCATGGAAGGCGTCCCCCATGACCACCACCAGGGGCTGTTCGATGCCCTTGTGCCAGCCGTGCAGCCGCGCCAGCTTGAGCGCGGTTTCGTTGGCCTCGGCGCCCGAGTTGTTGAAAAAGGCCCGGTCCATCCCGGCCAGCGCGGTCAGTCTGGCTGCCAGCTGTTGCTGCCAGTGAATGTCGTACAGGTTGGAGCTGTGCAGCAACAGGCCGGCCTGTTCGCTGATGGCCTTGACCAGTTTGGGGTGGGCGTGGCCGATAGCCGTTACCGCGACCCCGGCGATGGCGTCCAGGTATTCGCGACCGGCCTGGTCCCAGAGTCGGCTGCCCAAACCCTTGCAGAAGCTCAGGGCCAGGGGCTGGTAGGTGCTCATCAGGCAGGCGGCGGTCATGGCGGGCGACTCCATCTTGTTGGGGGGTGCGGCCAGTATCGTTAGTCACCCAGGCTAGATAAACTCGCCATTTCTTTAATCATCTTCAAGTCAGGGTTGATAATGGATCTGTTCCAGGCGATGTCGGTGTACGTCAAGGTGGTGGAGGCGGGGAACATGACCGCCGCCGCCCGGGAATGCGGGATGTCCACCACCATGGTGGGCAACCACCTGCGGGCGTTGGAGCAGCGTCTCGGGGTGCGCCTGCTCAACCGCACGACGCGACGCCAGCGCCTCACCGACTTCGGCAGCGACTATTACCAGCGCTGCCTGGCGGTACTGGGGCTGGTGGCGGATTCCGAGCGTCTGGCAGAACAGGCTCAGGGCGAGCCCACCGGCACCTTGCGCATCACCGCGCCGCTGACGTTTGGCACCGAGCGCCTGGCGCCGGCCCTCAGCGAGTTCCGGCAACGCTGTCCCGAGGTCAAGGTGGAACTGACCCTGGCCAACCAGCGCTTCGACTTGACCGACGGCACCTTCGATGTGGCCGTGCGCCTGGGCAACCTGGACAACTCCTCGCTTATCGCCCGGCGCCTGCAGGATTACACCCTGAGTATCTGCGCCGCGCCGGAGTACCTGGAGCGCTGTGGTACGCCGCAAGTCCCGGAAGACCTGCAGCACCACAACTGCCTGGCATTTGCCTACCCGGCCGGTGACGAATGGAGTTCCACCGCCACCCAGTGGCCGTTGCGCGGGCCCGAGGGCGATGTACTGATTCCGGTGTCCGGCTCGCTGCTGACCAACACCTCGTCCGGCCTGCACCACGCAGCCCGGGGCGGCCTGGGGCTGGTGATGATGCCCGATGCGCTGGTGGAGGAGGACCTGCAGCAGGGCCGGCTGGTGCAGGTGCTGCAGGATTATCAATTGCCGTTTCGGACCATGCACCTGCTGTATGCCCAGGACCGCTACCGCCTGCCCAAGCTGCGCAGCTTCGTCGAATTCGCCCTGGAGAAGTGGGGGCGTCAGGCCGATTCGGCGGCCAGCAGCATCATCGCTGCCGACAAGGTATGAGCGTCGGTGATCCGGCCAGCGGCGATCATCGCCAGCAGCTCCTGGCGGCTGACCCACAGCACATGGTCCACCTCGCCGTCGGTGGCGGCGCTCTGCTGCTCGGTGACCTGCACCTGACACACCGCCACCGCGCTGGCGATCAGCGAGGTATTGCTGTGCAGCAAGCCCAGTTGGCGCACGGACGAAGCCTGCCGGCCGGTTTCTTCCAGCAGCTCCCGGACCGCGGCGTCACAGGCGCTTTCCCCGGCATCGATGGCGCCCCGGGGAAACTCGATGGACTGGCCGCCAATGGCCCGGCGCTTGAGCTCGACCAGCATCAGCCGGCCATCGGCCAGGGTTGGCACGGCCACCACGCCGTTGACCGCCTGGGCTTCCTTGATGATGAAGTAGCCGTTTTCGCGGACCACCTTGAAGTAGGGGGTTTGCAGCAGGCATTGGTTGTCGGGGGTGGAACTCATGGGCGCTATTACTCCAGGAAACAACGATCGAACAGGTACAGCTCGGTGGGCTTGAGGCTCTCCACCGTGGCTTGCGGGCGGCCGCCATCGCCGCTTTTCTTGCGCCCGGTTTCCTGCAGGTAACCGGCTTCGCTCATCTTCAGCAGGCGCTGGCGGATGCTGGTCTTGAGCACCGGCCGTTGCAGCACCCGGGAGAAGATGCTCACCGCCTCGGGGGCGCTGAATTCCTGGCCGAGAAACATCAGCGGCAGGCTGCTGTACAGGGATTTGGAAAACAGCCGATCCCTGGTCTGGGCCACCAGGCTGTTGTGGTCGAACGGCAACTTGAAGGCGCCGCTGGCCACCTCGCCAAGGGCAAAGAAACCCTGCTGCGGACCCGGCTGCACCGGGTCGCTGACGATACCCAGGTAGAAGGTCGAGGACGACCAGCAGCGCGGGTCGCGGAAGGCGTCGCCCACGGTGCCCACCTGTTCCAGCCAGGCCAGGGGCATGTCCACTTTGCTTGAGCGGCGCAGGCGTTCCACGGCGTCATTCAGGCTGCGGTCCTCGACATCGCCGTTGACCACGATGCCCGGCAGCGCCCAGTGCCCGGCGAAAGGCTCGCTGTCCCGTTGGTGAAGGAGAATTTCCAGCTCGCAGCGCTCGCGGTTGTAGCGCAGCAGGCACAGGTCGATGGTGTGCAGGTAGGCGCTGGGGAGGGTGGTGCGGTCGTGCATATCAACTTCCGTGGACGGCGTAGAGGCCGTAGTTTAGCGGATTCATGCCCGGCGCCAGCCACTGTTTGGGCGGTGTTTCGCCTCGGGCCAGGCACTGGCGCAACACGCTGCTGCGCACCCCGGGCTGCTCCTCGATACAGAGGATGGAAAAGCGTTGCAGCAGCTCCTTGCCGCGATGGAACCTGGGCAACTGCCGCGCCACGTCTTCACCCACCACCAGGGCGATGCGCTTGCCGTCCAGGGCCAGGTCGTCGGCCAGGCGTTGCAGCAGGTTGAAGCTGTAGACCGGTCCCGGATCGGCCAGGGCCAGCTGGCGCTCCAGGCGGCTGACCGCCAGTTCGGCGCTGCACTCGGGTTGCAGGTGCGCGGTGATCGCCTGCAGCCAGCTGGCCCGTTGCTCGAAATCGGCCATGCGTTTGCCATCCGGGTGGCGAAAGCTGGGCACCACAAGAACCCGGCGAGCGTGGCGCGCGGCTTCGAGCATCACCTGGGCGTGTCCGGCGTGGGGCGGGTTGAAGGCACCGCCATAGAGAGCCAGTTCAAACATCTGCTTTTTCTCGATTGGTACATGACGTGTACCTTAGCATCGCTTCTGTCTGTGGAACATCTTCTTTTTAAGCTGTATTTTTCATGGCTTTGCATCAGGTTAATAAAAATAAAATGCGCGGGGGCTTGCCATGAAAGTACATGACATGTACTTTGTGCTCCATGCAGAGGAGAGACCCAGCATGAACAGCCAAACGATGAAGACCGCTTCCTTCGATGTCGATGCGCAAAAGAGCTTCACCCCGCTGTGCCCGGACGAGCTGCCCGTGGCCGAAGGCGACCGCATCGGTGGCGAACTGAATTTCATGGCGACCCTGGCCAGCCTGCGCATTGGCAGCAAGGACGCCCACAGCCCCCAGGCGCCCTGGGTGGTGGCCGAGCACGCACAGATGCTCCAGCCCACCGGCCTGGAACACGCCGACCTGACCTGGGTCAGCCACTGCGTACCGGGCACCGCGGGCTTCAGCTTGCTGGACGAATTGCCCACGCCCTATGACTACGACTACTTCGTGTGGAAGGGCGTGGAACCGGACCTGCACCCCTACGGCGCCTGCTACCACGACCTGCACGGCAAGCTCTCTACCGGGGTCATCGAGTACCTCAACAGCCAGGGCGTGCAACAGGTCATCGTCGGCGGCCTGGCCCTGGATTTCTGCGTCAAGACCACCGCCCTGCAGCTGGCCGCCGCCGGTTTCAAGGTGATCATCCACCTGCCGGCATGCCGGGCCATCAGCGCCGAGGGCGCTACCCAGGCCATTGCCGACATGCAACAAGCGGGCATCGCGGTTGCCGCGACCCGCGAAGAAACCGCCAGACTGGCCAAGGCTTGAGGAGTCATCATGGAAAGTGCATTCGACCGTAACAACGGCGTGATCCAGAGCCTGCTGGACACCGACTACTACACCTTCACCATGATGCAGGCGGTGCTGCACCAGCACCCCAATGTCGACGTGGAATACCAGTTCATCGTGCGCTCCAGAGAGTCCTTGGTGCACCTGATTCCCGAGATCCGCCAGGAGCTGGAAAAGCTCGCCGGCCTGCAGATGCGCGAAGGCGAACAGCGCTTTCTGTTCAACAAGCGCTTTCGTGAATACCTGACTCCGGATTTCGAGCAGTTTCTCGGCCTGTTCCGCTTCAATCTGCGCTACATCCACGTGGCCGCCGTCGATGGCCAGCTGAGCATCCGCGTCCGTGGCCCGATGCTGCACTGCATCATGTTCGAGCAGCCGGTGCTGGCCATGGTCAGCGAGCTGCGCAACCGTGATAAATACCCCGAGGTGGAGCTGGAGGACGTCACCCGCCGGCTCTACCAGAAGTTCGAATGGCTGGAGAAAAACGCCAGCCGCGAGGAACTCGCCGAGTTCCGCGTCTCGGATTTCTCCACCCGCCGGCGCCTGTCGTTCAAGGCCCAGCGCGAAGTGGTGAAGATCATGCGCAGCGATTTCCCCGGGGTCTTCGTCGGCACCAGCAATGCCCACCTGGCCTATGAGTTCGACCTGCCGCTGATCGGCACCATGGCCCACCAGTGGTTGATGGTGCACCAGCAACTGGGCCGGCTGCGGGAAAGCCAGAACGCCGCCCTGGAGAACTGGGTGCACGAGTACCGCGGGCGCCTGGGCATTGCCTTGACCGACTGCATCAGCACCGATTTCTTCCTCAAGGATTTCGACCTGTACTTCGCCAAGCTCTACGACGGCCTGCGCCAGGATTCCGGCGACCCGATTCTCTGGGCCGACAAGGTCCTGGCCCGCTACCGCGAACTGGGCGTCGACCCGCGGACCAAGGACCTGATGTTCTCCGATGGCCTGAACTTCGAGAAATGCCTGCCGATCCTGCGCCACGTGCGCGGCCAGGCCAGGTTCGGTTTTGGCATGGGCACCAGCCTGGCTTGCGACGTCGAAGGCGTCGAGCCACTGAGCATCGTGATGAAGCTGGTGCGGGTGCACGGTGAGCCGGTGGTGAAGTTTTCCGACGACCCGATCAAGAACGTCTGTGAAGACCCGTCGTTCCTGCGCTACGCGGCCCAGGTGTTCAGCGTCAACCTTGCCCACTCGCCCCTGGAGGCCTGACATGAGCAACCCGACCCAAGAACGTATCGCCCGGGAACTGGGCATCGACCGGCAACTGGTGCGCGGTGGCGAGGCCGCCGAGATCGCCCGGCGCGTGGACTTTATCCAGCAAGTGCTGCGCGAGTCCGGTTGCGGCAGCCTGGTGCTGGGCATCAGCGGCAGGGTGGATTCCCTGACCGCCGGCCGCCTGTGCCAGCTGGCGGTGGAGCAACTGCGTGGGGCAGGGTATGAGGCGCGTTTTATCGCCATGCGCCTGCCCTATAGAAGCCAGGCGGATGAAAGCGATGCCCAGGCGTCCCTGGACTTCATTGGCCCGGACAGCATCAGCACCTGCAACATTGCCGATAGCGTCGATGGAATGATGAGCCAGGTGCGGATCGACGGCTTGCAGCCTTCGCCGGCCCTTACGGATTTTGCCAAGGGCAACGTCAAGGCCCGGGCGCGGATGATCGCCCAGTACGCGGTGGCCAATTTCAGCAACGGCCTGGTGGTGGGCACCGACCATGGCGCCGAGGCGCTGATGGGCTTCTTCACCAAGTATGGGGATGGCGCTTGCGACCTGGCGCCGCTGTCAGGCCTGACCAAGACCCAGGTGCGGCTGCTGGCCGATGCCCTCGGCGCCCCGAAGCATCTGGTGCACAAGGCGCCCACCGCGGACCTTGAGGAACTGGCCCCGGGCAAGCTGGATGAAACGGCCTACGGTTGCAGCTACGAAGAAATTGACGCTTATCTGATGGGCGAGCCCGTCACCGACGCAGTGCGCCACCTGATCGAACGTGCCTACCTGCGCACGGCCCACAAACGCGCCTTGCCACGGGCGCCCGCGTCAACCGGCGCATAGCAACGGACTTGTGTTGTTCGCCGGATCGCCTTCGCCGGCAAGCCGGCTCCTACAGAGCGCGCTACACCGAATCCCGTAGGAGCCAGCTTGCTGGCGAAGGGGCCAGCATGCTCGCCTTCGCCAACCAGCCGGCTCCCAGGTGCTCGCGCCGTACCGATCAGCGTGAGAGCTGGCTGGCCAGCGAAGGGCCCCAGCCAACCACCACCGGCCTTCGGTTGTTCAATCCGGCCATTTGCGCAACGCCGCCCGGCAATCTTCGATCAACTCCGGCATATGCTCGCGCACCTCGGGCCAACCCAGCAGCGCCAGGGCTTCGCGGGCAGCTTCGCGCAGTGGCTGCCATTGCGGATGCTGGAAGCCGTTGTCTTCCAGGGTTACTCCGTAAGCCTCCCGGCACAGCGCTTCACAGCCGCGCAACAGCGCCTGCAAGTGCGACAGCAGATGCGGCGCCAGATTGGCCGGAAAATGCGTCACGAAACCGTCCAGGTATTCCAGGTAGTCGGACCACAGATTGCACTCGGCGCAGCAGCCGATTTCCTCGCGTTGCCGTTCGGCTTCCAGGGCGAGGAACTCCAAGGCCGGGCCCAGCTCTCCCAGCAGGATGATCTTTTGGTACTCGTCCTGGCCGTACCAGCTCCAGACATTCGAGGCGAGGGGCGCGCTGCAGTGGGACGGTGTTTCACTCATGTTGTCTGTCTTTGTCTTGGGTCGTCGGCACAGGCTGCCAGCCCTCGGGCCAGCGGTCGCTGAACGAATGGCTGGTCGGCATCAGGGCCGGGTCACGGTTTTCATCGAAGCAGCCCAGCAGCAGGGCAATGCTCGGCTCGTCATCGACAGCCCCCAGCGTGCTGCCACATTCCCTGCAGAACGCCCGGCTCGAATAGTCCGACGATCTGAAGGTTGCTGGTGCGCCGCCGAGGCCGGTCCAGGTCACCCGCTCGCGGGGGAACTCGACCCACGCCACAGTCAGCGCACCGCTGTGCCGCTGGCACAGTTCGCACGAGCAGGTGTGAGGATTGGCGGCCGGTCCCCGAGCCTCGAAGCGGATCTGCCCGCACAGGCAGCCGCCTTGGTAGATCGTTTCGCTCATGTGCTCTTCCTGAGTGGGGCGGGTGTCGGCGCGAATCTAGCATGCCGGGGGGATGATTGAAGCTCGGCAGCGGCGGGCTTCCATGAGGCTGCTTGCAGCCGCTGGTGGAGGTGGCCCACAACGACGCAGTCGACGCAAACAACCAGGCCTGACTCGCCGGGCAGCCCGCCAGTCAGGCCCGGCATCTTGTTGCGCCGGTATGCCGCCCGAGCCGTTCGCGGGCTGCGTCAGTGGTTGCAGGAGGGTGGTTGGTCCCTCAGCGCAGCTTTTCCAGCATCTGGTAGTACCACATGCCCGCCGCCAGCATCGGGTTGCCCAACTGGTCGCCGAAGGGCACGCGGATGTGCTGGCAGGCGGCGAAGGTGTCGTAGTGGCCGAGGTGGCCGGTCAGGGCCTCGGCCATGATCTCGCCCATGATGTGGCTGGTGGCCACGCCGTGCCCGGAGTAGCCCTGGCAGTACCAGACGTTGTCCGAGAGCTTGCCCAGTTGCGGGATGCGGTTGATCACGATGCCCATGGCGCAGCTCCACTGGAAGTCGATGGCCACGCCCTTGAGCGCCGGGAAGGTGCGTTCGATGCAAGGGCGCAGTTCGCCGGCGATGTCTCGCGAGTCCTTGCCGCTGTAGTTGGCGCCGCCGCCGAACAGCAGGCGGCCGTCGGCGGTCATGCGGTAGTAGTCGAGCACGAAGCGGCAGTCGTAGACCGCCAGGTCCTCGGGGTTCAGGCGCTTGGCCAGGTCGCCCAGCGGCTCGGTGGTGACGATGCCGCCCATGGCCGGGAAGATCTTGCCCTTGAGTTTTTTCGGCTCCAGCTTGTGGTACACGTCGCCGGCCAGCAGCACTTGCTTGGCGTTGATGCGGCCCTGGGCGGTGATCACCGCCGGGTGTTCACCGTGGACGATCTCCAGCACCTGGCTGTGTTCGAAGATCAGTGCTCCCAGGCTTTCGGCGGCCCGGGCTTCGCCGAGGCACAGGTTCAGCGGGTGCAGGTGCAGGTTGCGGGTGTTCTTGATGGCGCCGTGGTAGAGCTGGGTTTCCAGCAGGTCGCACACCTGGGCCCGGTCCAGCAGGCTGACTTCGTCGCCCATGCCGCGGCGCACGGCTTCTTCATAGTCGGCGCGCAGGCCGGGCAGGTGGCTGGGCTTGTAGGCGGCGTGCAGGTGGCCATGCTTGAGGTCGCAGGCGATGGCGTATTTCTCCACCCGTTGCTGGATGATCCGGTGCCCGCGCCAGCGCAGATTCCAGATGAAATCATCGACCTCCTGGCCGAGGCTGCGGCCCATCTGCTTGCGCATGGCCGCGTCGCCGGAAAGGCTGCCGGTGACCTGGCCGCCGTTGCGCCCGCTGGCGCCCCAGCCGATCTTGTGGCTTTCGACGATGGCCACCTTGAGGCCGCGTTCGGCCAGTTCCACCGCGCTGGCGACGCCGGTGAAGCCGCCGCCGATGATCACCACATCCACTTGATGGGTGCCTTGCAGGGTCGGGTAATGGGTTTCCTGATTCAGGGTGGCGCTGTAGTAGCTGGGGCAGCGCTCGGCTGCCGGGGTCCGCGGATCGAAGGCGGCGTTCATGGACAAATCCTCGTAGACAATCAACCGGTCGGCGTGGCGGCGACCGGAGGTTCAGGTGTGTCGGTGATCTGGCGAGCCCGGCTCGGGTCAGGCAAGGCGGCCTGCCGAGCCAGACGCGCAGATCGTCGCTGGGGGGCTCAGGCCTGGGTCAGGTACCAGCGCCAGTCCTGCTCGCCGACTTCGGCCATGAACTGGCGGTACTCGGCGCGCTTGACCGCCAGGTACACCCCGAGGAACTCACTGCCCAGGGCATCTCGGGCCCAGGCCGATTGCTCCAGGGCGGTCAGCGAGGTCAGCCAGTCGGTGGGCAGCAACTCGGTGGCTTGGGCATAGCCGTTGCCTTCTACCGGATCCCCCGGATCGAGGTGTTCGCGCAGGCCGCGGTGCACCCCGGCGAGAATCGCCGCTGCCGCGAGATAAGGGTTGGCATCGGCGCCGCAGATGCGGTGTTCGATGTGCCGACTGTTGGCCGGGCCACCGGGCACTCGCAGGCTCACGGTGCGGTTGTCGACGCCCCAGGTGGGGGCCAGGGGCGCGTAGCTGTTGGCCTGGAAGCGCCGGTAGGAGTTGGCGTTGGGGCAGAACAGCAGCAGGGAGTCGAGCAGGGACGCAAGCATGCCGCCAACGGCCTGACGCAGCAGCGGGGTGCCGGCCGGGTCCTCGGAGGCAAACAGGTTGTGGCCCGCCGCGTCGGCAATGCTCACATGCATGTGCATGCCGGTGCCGGCCAGGTGGTCGAAGGGCTTGGCCATGAAGGTGGCCTGCATTCCGTGTTTGTGGGCTATCGCCTTGACCAGGCGCTTGTAGCGCACGGCCTGGTCCATGGCCTGCAGGGCATCGCCATGTTCCAGAGTGATTTCCACCTGGCCCGGGGCGTATTCGGAAATTGCCGTGCGCGCCGGAATGCCCTGCAGCTTGCAGGCCGCGTAGAGGTCGGCAAGGAACGGCTCGATCTGCTCCAGCTCGCGCAGGCCGTAGACCTGGGTGCTGCGCGGACGACCGCCATCGGCGTCCAGGGCCGGTTGTGGCCGGCCATTGCCGTCGCGCTTGGCGTCCAGCAGGTAGAACTCCAGCTCGCAGGCCATTACCGGGTGGTAGCCCTCGGCCTTGAGCCCGTCGATGACCTTGATCAGCAGGTGGCGCGGATCGGCGATGCTGGCGGGCATGCCCTCCTGCGGGTGCATGCTGACTTGCACCGCGGCAGTGGGAATCTGCCGCCAGGGCAGGCGCACCAGACTGCCGGCCAGCGGGTAGGCGCGGCAGTCGATATCGCCGACGTCCCACACCAGCCCGGAGTTCTCGACATCGTCGCCATTGAGGGTCAGGCCGAGGATGGTGCTGGGCAGCGGCCGGCCGCTTGCATACACCGCCAGCAGTTCTTCGCGGTGCAGCAGCTTGCCCCGGGGCACGCCGTTGGCGTCGAGGATGAAGAGTTCGATCATGTCGATATCGGGGTTGGCGGCCAGGAAGTCACGGGCTTCGTCGAGGGCGGCAAATTTCATCGGGATTCTCGCTTGCGCCATTGGGGCGCGCAGGTTTTCAGGTCCTGCAACGACGCCGCGCACGGCTCGGTTGCAAGGGCAGAAATCAGTTCTGGGGCGTTACGCGCGAGGCGCGCGATCAGGCCGCAAGCGAGTGATCCGGAGGACGTGAGGAGTGGCGCAGACGGGAGCGGCACAGGGCCATGGGCAGGTTGACCAGAAGCTTCATGGGCGCAACCTGTCCAGCAAGTACAAGCCGATAACGGCGGCGCGGTCCTCATGAACCTCATGAGGCATGGCGGGGAGTGAGCGGGGTAGCGAGAGCCGAGCGTCGACGGAGCAACCACGGCCACTGTGCAGGGGCGCGGGCGCTGGTCTGTCGAATCCGTGATACGGGCTCAGGGGGTACATCGCCGGGTGATCTCGCTGTCGAGTTCGTGGTGATTATTCTTGATATGAACCGGGCGCTGGAGGGGGCGGATCAAGGGGCCGCTGCCTCATGGCGGACCAATACTGCAAGAATCCGCCAGCCAATGTAAGGGGGGGGAAGGGGCACTGGGCCCTGGCGAGGGTCCTTCAAGCACGGGCAGAGGTGCGTGCTAGAGCGGTTCATCCTTGCCGACAGAAGTGTCTGATTTTTTTTACAGCGCTTCAGTAGACACCGGGCAGCAGGCGCCAGCTGCGGGCGCAATAGTCTTCATATGCCTGGCCGAAATGATCCAGCAACAGGGCCTCCTCGGCATGAATGCGCGCGATCAGCGCAGCGCCGCCAGCAGCAGTCCCAGCCCCGAGCGAAAGGCCAGGGCCCAGCCCACGGCGTTCACCAGCAAGCCCAGGTAGCTGGGGTTGCGCAGGTGGCGATAGAGGCCGTCCACCACCAACTGGTGGCCGGGCTGGATCGCCACCAAGCCACTGAAGCGTCGGCCGAGGATGAACACCGGCCACAGGCGCAGCACACCGCCGAGGATGAACAGCAAGGCGCCGAGCCAGCGCAGGCCTTCACCGCCAAAGGTCCAGAAGCCGACGCGGTCGCTGTAGGCCGGGACCAAGCCGCTCAACAGACCAATCACCGCGAACACTGGCAGCACCCAGCGGTTGCCCTGATCTTCCCGCACGCCACTGCTCAGGTTGACCTCGCTGGACAGCGAAGCGACCACCATCAGCAGGGTGGCGAAGGTGATCAGAGTCAACTGCGGATGGCCGAAGAAGGCCGCGAAGCCGCCTATGCCCCAGATCGCCAGGCCGAGGTAGGCGAGGGCGCCGAGAAGGCTGGAGATGGCCAGTCGGGGGGAGATTTTCATGGGGGCGCCAGGCTGCTATCGGAGAGGTCTCCATAGTGTAGGAGTCACCTGCAGGCCTGTGCAGGTCAATGCCCTGAGGCGGGTTTCCCTCAGCCATGAAAAAGGGACGAGTTTGTTGCCAGACTCGTCCCTTTCTACTCGCTAGCTCAACGGCTTGAAGATCTCAGCGGTTCAACCGAACAGGGCAAATGCATCACTGTTGGCCGGCAGGTTGATCAACTTTCCATCAGCGGTCTGGATCTGCTCGATGGTGTCGTAACCGGCGAACCAGTCCTTCAGGCGCACGCCCTCCTGTGGCGTCTGGCCACTCGCAAAGCGTGACTGGTGCAGGTAGAGATCATCGCCGACGCGGTCTGCCAGCAAGTCGTTGCTGTAAAGGGTTGACAGCACCAACTTGTCGCCACGGCTGACACCGTCGTCCTGAATGGTGACCAATGCCCGCGTATCGATCGTGTAGGTATCGTCACCCTCGCCACCATTGGCCCAGCCACTGGCGCGCAAGACCAGCTTGTCATCACCAGCCCCGCCGAACAGGGAAAAGCCCAGGCCGGTGCCCGTCAGCAGGTCGTTGCCTTCACCACCGTCGGCCATGCCGTGCACAACGGTGATGACATCGCCCCCCGCTTCACCGTAGGCCCGGCTGCCCTGGTCGTTGCTTGCAGTGACAATGGTGTCGTTGCCATTACCGCCATACAAGGTATCGGCCTGCGGCCCGTTGGTCAGGCCATCGAGGCTGAAAGGTCCGATATCCGATACCAGTCCGCCGTACAGATAATCGTTGCCGTCACCACCATAGAGGACGTCATCGCCCAGACCGCCTTCCAGATAATTGACGCTGGCATCACCTGTCAGGCTGTCGTTGAAGTGACTGCCCACCACACGTTCGATGTTGCGCAGCACATCACCCTCGGCATCGCCACCCTGGTTCAGGTTGGTCTGCAGATTGATCGTGACGCCTGTGGTGCTGGTGATATACCAGACGCTGTCCTGGCCTTCACGACCATCAATGACATCCGCACCGGCGCCACCAATGAAAATGTCACTCAAGCGCGAGCCCGACAGGGTGTCGTTGAAGTTGCTGCCCTGAAAAATCTCGATGTTGGTGTAGGTGTCACCCTGCGCATCTCCGGTATTGACTCCGCTGGACAGATCGATAGTCACGGCACTGTCCGACAGCTCGTAGCTGACCAGATCCTGCCCGGCAGCACCGTCCAGCCCCATGGCCGAGGTTGCCCCATAGAAGATGTCATTCAGGTTGGAGCCCCTGATCGCTTCGATATCGGTATAGGTATCTCCGGCCGCTATGCCGGAATGCAAGCCGGTCTTGAGGTTGATGGTCATGCTCACTTTGCTATCGAGGTAGCCCACCGTGTCGTAACCAGCGCCGCCGAGGAACTGGTCGGCTCCCGCGCCACCGTACAGCGTGTCGTTGCCCGAGCCGCCGGTGATGATGTTGTCGAGATCGTTACCCCAGCCGGTGAAGGCGCCACTGCCGATAAAGGTCAGGCGCTCGATATTGGCTGCCATGTAGGTATGGCTTGGGTTTACCACAGTCACACGCATTTCATCGTCGCCACCACCGGCCTGTTCGACAATGGTCGGCGTGATTCCGTTGCTGATGTAATAGATATCGTCACCCGCGCCGCCTTCCAGGCGGATGGCGGTAGCGGTGTGGTCCCGGCCGGAGGTGAGGATGTCGTTGAATGCCGAACCGATGACGTTCTCGATGCTGGTCAGGGTCGTGCCTTCGGCATCTCCGCCCTTGCCGGCCGGGCCAGTACCGAAACGTACTTCAACGTTCACCCCGGCAGACGAGGTCGAGTAGTCGACGGTGTCGACACCGGCCCCTCCGTCGAAGTGCATGCCCAGGCCGTTGCCGACAAAGGTGTCGTTGTAGCTCGAGCCCTTGATCGTCTCGATATCGGTGTAGGTGTCGCCTGCGGCAATGCCGGTGTTCACACCGGTCTTGAGATTGATCGTCACGCCGGACTTGCTGTCGGTGTAACCGGCGATATCCAGGCCCGCGCCGCCGAAGAACTGATCAGCCCCCGCGCCACCGTACAGCGTGTCGTTACCCGAACCGCCGGTGATGATGTTGTCGCTGTCGTTGCCGTAACCGATAAAGTCCTGGCTGCCGATATAAGTCATGCGCTCGACGTTCGCGGCGAGGATGGTGCCGCTTGGATTGATTACCGACACCCGCACTTCATCGTTACCGCCACCGACCTGTTCGACGATGGTCGGTGTGATTCCGTTGCTGATGTAATAGATATCGTCACCCGCGCCGCCTTCCAGGCGGATGGCGGTAGCGGTGTGATCCCGGCCGGAGGTGAGGATATCGTTGAATGCCGAACCGATAACGTTCTCGATACTGGTCAGGGTCGTGCCTTCGGCATCTCCGCCCTTGCCGGCCGGGCCAGTACCAAAGCGGACTTCAACGTTCACCCCGGCAGACGAGGTCGAGTAGTCGACGGTGTCGACACCGGCGCCACCGTCGAAATGCATGCCCAGGCCGTTGCCGACAAAGGTGTCGTTGTAGTTCGAGCCTCTGATCGTCTCGATGTCGGTGTAGGTGTCGCCTGCGGCAATGCCGGTGTTCACACCGGTCTTGAGATTGATTGTCACGCCGGACTTGCTGTCGGTGTAACCGGCGATATCCAGGCCCGCGCCGCCGAAGAACTGATCAGCCCCCGCGCCACCGTACAGCGTGTCGTTACCTGAACCGCCGGTGATGATGTTGTCGCTGTCGTTGCCATAACCGATAAAGTCCTGGCTGCCGATATAAGTCATGCGCTCGACGTTGGCCGCCAGAGTGGTGCCGCCCGGATAGGTCACTGTCACCCGCACTTCGTCATTGCCGCCGCCGGCCTGTTCGACAATGGTCGGTCGGGCACCGCTGTTGATGTAGTAGATATCGTCACCCGCGCCGCCTTCCAGGCGGATGGCGGTGGCGCTAGCATCCGGACCCGAGATGAGGATGTCATTGAAGGCCGTACCGATGACGTTCTCGATGCTGGTCAGGGTCGTGCCTTCGGCATCTCCACCCTTGCCAGCCGGGCCGGTGCCGAGGCGTACTTCAACGTTCACACCGGCAGACGAGGTCGAGTAGTCGACGGTGTCGACACCGGCGCCACCGTCGAAATGCATGCCCAGGCCGTTGCCGACAAAGGTGTCGTTGTAGTTCGAGCCTCTGATCGTCTCGATGTCGGTGTAGGTGTCGCCTGCGGCAATGCCGGTGTTCACACCGGTCTTGAGATTGATTGTCACGCCGGACTTGCTGTCGGTGTAACCGGCAATGTCCAGGCCCGTGCCGCCGAAGAACTGATCGGCCCCCGCGCCACCGTACAGCGTGTCGTCGCCCGAGCCACCGGTGATGATGTTGTCGCTGTCGTTGCCGTAGCCGATGAAGTTCTTGTTACCGATGAAGGTCAGGCGCTCGACGTTGGCCGCCAGGATGGTGCCGGTTGGATAGACCACCGAGACCCGCACTTCGTCATTGCCGCCACCGGCTTGCTCGCCGATGGTCGGTTGAGCGCCGCTGTTGATGTAGTAGATATCGTCACCCGCGCCGCCTTCCAGGCGGATGGCGGTGGCGCTAGCATCCGGACCCGAGGTGAGGATGTCATTGAAGGCCGAACCGATGACGTTCTCGATGCCGGTCAGGGTGCTGCCTTCGGCATCTCCGCCCTTGCCGGCCGGGCCCGTACCGAGGCGTACTTCCACGTTCACCCCGGCAGGTGAGGCCGAGTAGTCGATCGTGTCGAAACCGGCGCCGCCATCGATCTTGTCTGCTCCCGGACTACTCTTGATTACGTCATTGCCGCCCAGGGCGTTGATTTCGTCATACCCCGCGGTACCTGTCAGCGTGTCAGCACCGTTTGTTCCGTTGATAATTGCCATTGCATCTTCCTTGCTTTGATGTTGAACCAGATACCCTGAGAAAACGTGCTCGCAGCCAATAGTCGAGACGGAAATCGCTTCCATCGATTTCGGCCGCGACGCGCCAAACGTGAAGATAAAAATCAATAACTTATTACGCAGATGATCAAGCTGAGATGATCTTCGTCAGATTCCCCACCAGAAAATCGATAAACACCCGAGTCTTCTGCGGCACCCGCCGCGCCGAGGGGTAGACCACGTTGACGCTGATGGGCGGCGCCTGCCATTCACACAGCACCGGCACCAGGCGTCCGGCCGCCAGGGCCTCTTCGACGATGAAATCCGGCAGCAGGGCGATACCCATGCCGGCCTCGGCGGCCTGGGCCAGCAGGTCGCCGTTGTTGGCGTGCAGCGGCCCGGTGACGTGCACCCGCTGGGTGTCGCTGCCGTTGCTCAGTTGCAGGCTGACGCCGCTTTGCAGGTAGCCGTAGTTGAGGCACTGGTGGCTGCTGAGGTCCTTGGGCTGTAGGGGAGTGCCGGCTCGGGCCAGGTAGGCGGGGGAGGCCACCATGATCCGCGGTGCCGGCGCCAGCTGCCGGGCCACCATCGACGAATCCGGCAGGCTGGCGATGCGCAGGGTGACATCGAAACCGCCGCGCACCGGGTCCACCTGCTGGTCGCTGAGCACCAGTTGCAACTCGATCAGCGGGTGCTGTTCATGGAACAGCGGCACCAGCGGCCCGAGCCGGCGCAGGCCGAAGGACATCGGCGCATTGACCCGCAACACCCCGCGCAGTTCGGCGACGCCGTCCCGGGCCCGTTGTTCGGCCTCGTCCAGGGCTGCCAGTACCTCCCGGGCGTTTTCGTAGTACTCGGCGCCGGCCTCGGTCAGGTGCAGGCTGCGGGTGGTGCGCTGCAGCAGTTGCACGCCGATGGCCTCTTCCAGGGCCTGGATCTGTTTACTGACCTTGGAGCGGGGCACATCCATGGCCCGGGCGGCGGCGGCAAAGCCGTTCTCATCAACGGTGACGACAAAAGCGCGCATGCATTCGATACGGTCCATGATTGTCCCTGATTTGGAATCAATGATTCCCGATTTTAGGGAATTGTTCCGTTTTCGACCAGGGCCTAAATTAGCCACCAAGCCGGACGCAAAGAGGCGCAAGCAGCGCCATCAGCCGGTCATGTTCGACCCTCATTCTCTGACTGCAAAAGGAACGCGCCATGTCCATTCGTGAATTGCTCAACCCAGCCAACTCCGCCCTGATCCTCATCGACCACCAGCCGCAGATGGCCTTCGGCGTGCAATCGATCGATCGCCAGACCCTGAAGAACAACACCGTGGCCCTGGCCAAGGCGGCCAAGATCTTCAACGTGCCGAGCATCCTCACCTCGGTGGAAACCGAGAGCTTCAGCGGCTACATCTGGCCGGAACTGCTGGCGGTGTTTCCCGGCCAGCAACCCATCGAACGCACGTCGATGAACTCCTGGGAGGACCGCAAACTGGTGGAAGCGGTGAAGGCCACCGGGCGCAAGAAGCTGGTGATGGCCGCGCTGTGGACCGAAGTCTGCCTGACCTTCCCGGCCCTGGAAGCCCTGGCCGAAGGCTATGAGGTGTACATCGTCACCGACGCCTCCGGCGGCACCAGCCAGGAAGCCCACGACATGGCCGTGCAGCGGATGATCCAGGCCGGCGCGGTGCCGGTGACCTGGCAGCAGGTGTTGCTGGAGTACCAGCGTGATTGGGCGCACAAGGACACCTACGAGGCGGTCATGGGCCTGGTGCTGGAGCACAGCGGCGCCTACGGCATGGGCGTGGACTACGCCTACAGCATGGTGCACAAGGCGCCGCAACGTCAGCTGTAGGAGCCGGCTTGCCGGCGAAAAAGCCAGGATCTGATGTGCCGGACGCCGTCGGTGTCCGGTGTTTATCTCTCGAACATAAGGACATTTGACATGAGCACCTTCATCACCCGCGACGGCACCGAACTCTATTACAAGGACTGGGGCAGCGGTCAGCCCGTGGTCTTCAGCCACGGCTGGCCCCTGAGCGCCGACAGCTGGGAATCGCAGATGCTGTTCCTGGCCGATCACGGCTACCGCGTCATCGCCCATGACCGACGCGGCCACGGTCGCTCCAGCCAGCCCTGGCACGGCAACGACATGGACACCTACGCCGATGACCTGGCGCAGTTGATCGAGCATCTGGATCTGCGTGAGGCGGTGCTCCTGGGGTTCTCCACCGGCGGTGGCGAAGTGGCGCGCTACATCGGCCGCCATGGAACCGAACGCGTGGCCAAGGCCGGGCTGATCTCGGCGGTGCCGCCGCTGATGCTCAAGACCGAAGCCAACCCCGGGGGCCTGCCGCTGGAAGTGTTCGACGGCATTCGCGCTGGCGCCCTGGCCGATCGTTCGCAGCTGTACAAGGACATCGCCAGCGGCCCGTTCTTCGGCTTCAACCGTCCGGGGGCCAAGGTGTCCCAGGGCATGATCGACAGCTTCTGGCTGCAGGGCATGCAGGCCGGGCACAAGAATGCCTACGACTGCATCAAGGCCTTTTCCGAAACCGACTTCACGCAAGACTTGAAGCGTTTCGATATTCCGACCCTGGTGGTGCATGGCGACGATGATCAGATCGTGCCCATCGACGCCGCAGGCCGGGCTTCGGCCAAGCTGATCGCCAACGCCCGGCTGCTGGTCTATCCCGGTGCGCCCCACGGTCTGACCGACACCCACAAGGAGCGGCTCAACCACGATCTGCTGACGTTCATCCAGCAACCTTGAGCTTAACTGTGACGCGCGGGTGCAGCGCTGCTGCGCCTGGCGCGATCTCCTTCCGGACGCTGGAGCCCTCTGATGAATATCGAACTCACCGACGGTGTCGTGACCTTGCTGGTGCGCCACCGGATCAAGCAGGGCCAGGACCAGGCCTATGAAATCTGGCTGCGGCAGATCATCGCCAAGGCCCGCAGCTACCCGGGGCACCTGGGCATCGACGTGGTCCGTGGCCACAGCGGCGGCCTCGGGCTGTTCACCAGCGTGCTGCGCTTTGCCAGCACCGAGCAGTTGCAGAACTGGCTGGACTCCGCCGACCGCCGCGAGCTGGTGCAACAGGCCCAGCACCTGCTGGCCGACGGCGACCAGACCGAAATCAACGCCGACCGCGAATTCTGGTTCACCCCTCAGGACGGCGCTGCGCCAACCCCGCCACCGCGCTGGAAACAGGCCTGCGTGACCTTCCTGGTGATTTTACCGCTGAGCTTCCTGGTGCCGCAGTTGTGGAAGCCGGTGTTTGCTCAACTGCCCTGGCTTGGCGGCTATGTGCCGGCCACGGTGCTGATCACCCTGAGCATCGTGCTGCTGGTGGTCTACGTCTTCATGCCCCGGGTCACGCGCTTGTTCAGCCGCTGGCTGCAACCGCGCAGCGCGGCCTGATTCCCTCATTCCTTTGTTCGGAGCAATGCCATGCAAGCCAATGCAATTGCCGACCTGATTCTGTTCAATGGCCGCCTGCACACCGTGGACCGGGCCAAGCCCCAAGCCAGCGCGGTGGCGATCAAGGACGGACGCTTCATCGCCGTGGGCAACGACGCCCAGGCCATGGCCCTGCGTGGTGCGTCAACCCAGGTCATCGACCTGATGGGGCGCACGGTGATCCCCGGGCTCAACGACTCGCACCTGCACCTGATCCGCGGCGGACTCAACTACAACCTGGAACTGCGCTGGGAAGGCGTGCCGTCCCTGGCCGATGCCCTGCGCCTGCTCAAGGAACAGGCCCTGCGCACCCCGGCGCCGCAGTGGGTGCGAGTGGTGGGCGGCTGGAACGAATTCCAGTTCGCCGAGAAGCGCATGCCGACCCTGGAGGAACTGAACCAGGCGGCGCCGGACACCCCGGTGTTCGTCCTGCACCTGTATGACCGGGCCTTGCTCAACCGCGCCGCGCTGCGGGTGGTGGGCTACGACCGCAACACGCCGAACCCGCCCGGTGGCGAGATTGTCCGCGACGGCAATGGCAACCCCACGGGCATGCTGATCGCCCGGCCCAACGCGATGATTCTGTATTCGACCCTGGCCAAGGGGCCCAAGCTGCCGCTGGAATACCAAGTCAACTCGACCCGCCAGTTCATGCGTGAGCTCAACCGTCTCGGGGTCACCAGCGCGATCGACGCCGGTGGCGGTTTCCAGAACTACCCGGACGACTACCAGGTGATCAACGAACTGGCGGCCAAGCAGCAATTGACCGTGCGCATCGCCTACAACCTGTTCACCCAGAAGCCCAAGGAAGAGCTGGCGGACTTCAAGCACTGGACCTCCAGTGTCCGCTACGGCCAGGGCGACGACTTCCTGCGGCACAACGGGGCAGGGGAGATGCTGGTGTTCTCCGCCGCCGACTTCGAGGACTTCCTCGAACCGCGTCCCGACTTGCCGCAGACCATGGAGCAGGAGCTGGAACCGGTGGTACGCCACCTGGTGGAGCAGCGCTGGCCGTTCCGCCTGCACGCCACCTACGACGAATCCATCTCGCGGATGCTCGACGTCTTCGAAAAGGTTGATCGCGACATTCCCTTCAACGGCTTGCCGTGGTTCTTCGATCATGCGGAAACCATCAGCCCGAAAAACATCGAGCGGGTCAGGGCCCTGGGCGGTGGTATCGCGATCCAGGACCGCATGGCTTTCCAGGGCGAATACTTCGTCGAACGCTACGGCGCCAAGGCCGCCGAGATGACCCCGCCGATCCAGCGCATGCTCGCCGAAGGCATTCCGGTGGGTGCCGGCACCGACGCCACCCGGGTGTCCAGCTACAACCCCTGGACTTCGCTGTACTGGATGGTCAGCGGCCGCACGGTTGGCGGCCTGGAGCTGTATCCCCAGGGCTTGAGCCGCGACACCGCGCTGGAACTCTACACCCACGGCAGTGCCTGGTTCTCCTCGGAACAGGGCAAGAAGGGCCAGATCAAGGTCGGCCAGCTGGCGGACCTGGTAGCCCTGTCGGCGGACTACTTCAGCGTCGAGGAAGAGGCGATCAAGTGGATCGAACCCCTGCTGACCCTGGTGGACGGCAGGGTGGTTCACGCGGCTGGCGACTTCGAAAACCTGGCCCCGCCGAGCCTGCCGGTAACCCCGGACTGGTCACCGGTGGCCAAGGTGCCAGGGCATTGGAAACCCAACGCACCCTTGCAGAATCAGGTGCACCAGTGCAGCGGACCCTGCGCGGTGCATGCCCACGGACACCAGAAGGCACGCATGTCGAATGTGCCGGTGAGTGACTTCCAGGGGTTCTGGGGGGCGTTTGGGTGTTCGTGCTTTGCGTTCTGAGCAGTAGGAGCCGGCTTGCCGGCGAAGTCGTCCTGAAGGTCAGTTTCGCTGGCAAGTTGGAATGAATAAAAAGGGCGCCCTTCAAGAGCGCCCTTTTTTATGTTGCAGCCACTAGTTATATATTAATTAACGTATTGACCGCACTACTCAGCAAAACCGATCAATAACCCGAACTTCCGATTTGTCCCGCAGCGACTGCCATTCGGTTTTCAGGGTTTCCAGTACCCGGCCGATGAAGTCCTTGTCGGCGGCGGCTTTCTTGCCGACGTAGCCCTGGCCGCGGCGGTACATCTTCAGGCGGGCCGCCAGCTCCCGGTTGTTCTGGTCGAACTCTGCTTCATGGCTATGGGGCGACAGGCAGTCGATGTGCACTTGGCCCGACTTGGCAATCCACAGGATGTGGCTGTCGTGGCTGTCTTTCTGTGCGGCGAACATGCGTGCCAATTCATCAATAGTGGGTTGGTTATTAAGATTCATTTGTAGCCCCCTTGACCATTTGTCGATCTATCTAAGTTGATTCGCTAATTCATCTTGCTACGTCGGTAAGTTGAACCCTGATACCGGAAACAGGGCGACAGAGGGTGTCTGTCGGATACAGATAAGGCCCAGAGCCTGATGCGTGTAGTTGCCTTGATTAACTGCTACGCAATAGCGTCACAACGAAGAGAAGCAGCGTAAACCTGGATGAAGCTGCCGACATTCCCACCATCGGCCACAAGCATCTTGAAGAGTTTTCGCCGGCTTCCAGTCCTTGTTCTGGACGATCAATGCCAGGTCAGTTTCATCAATCTGCCTTGTGGGCAGTACACATCCGGGTCACAGCTCGGCGGTCAGACGAGCTTGCTCATAACACCTTTGCCTCGTCCCCCGATCGGGGAGACGTCTGCATAATGCAAGGGCGAAATCTTCGCGTCAACGGTTTTGTAGTGAATATTTTCAAGCACTACATATTGTCTGACAAAAGCGGCAAAGCCATCATCCAGACACCCCATCGCCGATCGGGGCAGGTAGAATCGGCGCCTTGAAACGGCTCTGAGGTTGCAGTGGTGGATGTACAACAAGGCTTCGTCCTGACCCGGCACTGGCGCGATACGCCGGCGGGCACGGAAGTCGAATTCTGGCTGGCCACCGACCAGGGCCCGCAGCGGATCCGCTTGCCGTTGCAGACTTCCGTGGCCTTTGTTCCGGCGGTGCAGCGTCCTCAGGCCGAACGCTTGCTGGCGGACGACCCGGACGTCGAGCTGCGCCCCCTGCAACTGCGGGACTTCCACCAACGCCCGGTACTGGGCCTGTACTGCCCGCAGCACAATCAGCTGATGCGCCTGGACAAGACCCTGCGCCGCGCCGGCGTCGAGGTGTTCGAGGCCGATATCCGCCCCCCCGAGCGCTACCTGATGGAGCGTTTCATCACCGCCCCGGTTTCTTTCGGCGGCCTGCCCGGGCCCGACGGCCTGTTGCTGGAAGCGCAGATGAAACCGGAGCCGGACTATCGGCCAACCCTCAAGCTGGTGTCCCTGGACATCGAAACCAGCGAGCGCGGCGAGCTCTATTCCATCGCCCTGGAAGGCTGCGGCCAGCGCCAGGTGTACATGCTCGGCAAGGCCCGGGAAGACGACAGCCCGGTGGATTTCGACCTGCAGTTCTGCGCCAGCCGCGAGCAGTTGCTGGAGCAACTCAACCGCTGGCTGGCCGAGCACGACCCCGACGCGATCATCGGCTGGAACCTGGTGCAGTTCGACCTGCGGGTGCTCCACGAACATGCCCGGCGCCTGGCGGTGCCGCTGCGCCTGGGGCGGGGCGGCGAGGAAATGCAGTGGCGCGAGCATGGCAGTCGTACCCACTATTTCGCCTCGGCCGCCGGCCGCTTGATCATCGACGGCATCGAGGCTCTGCGGTCGGCGACCTGGAGCTTTCCCTCCTTCAGCCTGGAAAACGTCGCCCAGACGCTGCTGGGGGAGGGTAAGTCGATCGACAACCCCTACCAGCGCATGGACGAAATCAACCGCATGTTCGCCGAGGACAAGCCGGCCCTGGCCCGCTACAACCTCAAGGACTGCGAGCTGGTAACGCGGATCTTCGCCAAGACCGAGTTGCTGACCTTCCTCCTGGAACGGGCCACGGTCACCGGCCTGCCCGCCGACCGCAGCGGCGGTTCGGTGGCGGCCTTCACCCACCTGTATATGCCGCTGATGCATCGCCAGGGCTTTGTCGCGC
Source organism: Pseudomonas sp. TKO26 (assembly GCF_003225665.1). NCBI lineage: Bacteria > Pseudomonadati > Pseudomonadota > Gammaproteobacteria > Pseudomonadales > Pseudomonadaceae > Pseudomonas > Pseudomonas sp. TKO26. Next base: position 4,972 of record NZ_QKLN01000024.1, on the reverse strand, counting down.
CCAATCTGGGCGAGCTGCCGCCCCAGGCCAGCCCCGGCGGCTTTGTCATGGATTCACGGCCCGGGCTCTACGAATCGGTGCTGGTGCTGGATTACAAGAGCCTGTATCCGTCGATCATCCGCAGTTTCCTGATCGACCCGGTGGGGCTGGTGGAAGGCCTGCGCCAGCCGGACGAGGAGCATTCGGTGGCGGGCTTTCGCGGCGCGCGCTTCTCCCGTACCCGGCACTGCCTGCCCGCGATCGTGACCCGGGTCGCCGAGGGCCGTGAGGTGGCCAAGCGCGAGCACAATGCGCCACTGTCTCAGGCCTTGAAGATCATCATGAACGCCTTCTACGGGGTGCTCGGCTCCAGCGGCTGTCGCTTCTTCGACCCGCGCCTGGCCTCATCCATCACCCTGCGTGGCCACGAGATCATGGCCCGCACCCGGCAGTTGATCGAAGCCCAGGGCCATCAGGTGATCTATGGCGACACCGACTCCACCTTCGTCTGGCTCGGCAGCCTGCATGACGAGGCGCAGGCGGCGCTGATCGGCCGGGCCCTGGTGGCCCACGTCAATCAGTGGTGGCGCGAGCATCTGCAGCAGGAGTACGGCCTGGAAAGCGCCTTGGAGCTGCAGTTCGAAACCCACTACAAACGCTTTCTGATGCCCACCATCCGCGGCGCCGAGGAGGGCAGCAAGAAGCGCTACGCCGGCCTGGTGCAGCGCGCCGATGGCAGCCAGGAGATGGTCTACAAGGGCCTGGAAACCGTGCGCACCGACTGGTCGCCCCTGGCCCGGGAATTTCAGCAGGAGCTGTACCGACGGATCTTCCACCGCCAGCCCTATCAGGGGTATGTGCGCGATTACGTGCAACGCACCCTGGCCGGGCAATTGGACGACCTGCTGATCTACCGCAAGCGCCTGCGCCGCCCGCTGGATGACTACGAGCGCAACGTGCCGCCCCATGTCCGCGCCGCGCGCCTGGCCGATGACTATAACCGCGCGCAGGGCCGGCCGTTGCAATACCAGAACGGCGGCTGGATCAGCTACGTGATCACCCTGGCCGGCCCTGAACCCCTGGAAAACCGCCGCGCCGCCATCGACTACGAGCACTACCTGACCCGGCAGCTGCAGCCGGTGGCAGACGCCATCCTGCCGTTCGTGCAGGAAGATTTCAGCACCCTGGTGGGTGGCCAGATGGGGCTGTTCTGAGGCGCCTCAATCGACCACGAACAGCTTGGCCCCCACGGTGCTGAACGAGCGGTGCGGTTCGGCGTTGTCCGCCACCTGGTAGCTCATGCCAGGGGTCAGCACGAAGCGCCGGCCGTCCTCCAGTTCAGTGTGCAACTCGCCTTCCAGGCACAGCAGGATGTGGCCCTTGGAGCACCAGTGGTCGGCCAGGTAGCCGGCGCTGTATTCCACCATGCGCACGCGAATCTCGCCGAACTGCCGGGTGCGCCAGAAGGCGCTGCCGGTTTCGCCGCGATGCTCGGTGGGTTCGATGCTGGACCAATCGGTGGTGGCGAAGGGGAGTGCGTTGATGTGCATGCTCGGCTCTTGAGGTTGAAGGAGAAAGGACTGAGGGCGACTCAATCGTCCACGGCTTCGCATAGACCGCTGGCGCCGTGCTTGTCGGTGTACTTCACGGTCACCGAATCGTCGTCCTCGACGTTGATGGCCAGGGTGATTTCCGCGGTCTTGACCTGGAAATGCCGGTCATCCACGGCGTTGCTCTTGACCACCTTGCCGTTGATGTAAATCGGCCCGCCCTGGTCGGCGCTGACCGCCAGATTGCCCGGGCAGGACACGTTGAACAGCGGAACGCCTTCGGCGTGGGCAGCGCCGCAAAAGATCATCAAAGTGCCCAGCAGCAGGATATTGCGCATCGCGGCCTCCTCATGGAACAGCGGCGGGGCAGGGCTTGGCGTGAGCATTTTCTGCCTCCGATTGCTGCTTAGCCTATCCGCTGTCGCAGCGGCGCGCGAGTGGAATATTGACCCCGGGCCAGAGCGCTTTCGGACGATTGTCGGACAAAAAAAACCGTGGACTGCAAGTTGACGAATGTGTCAGGTTTTCCGCGCCTCAACGGGCGAGTGACAGGACGATCTCGCAGGCGGGGTCGTGTCTGTTCTATCGGAAAATTTTTGTCTTGAACAAGGACGTAGCAATGTCAAAGACACTCTCGCAAATCAACGCAAACGCGATCCTTCCCGACGCAGCGGCCAGCAGTGCCTACCTGCAGGTCCAGACCTTCAGCCACCTGTATGACCGCGGTGGCAGCGCACTGGTGAACGGCAAGCCATCCTTCACCGCCGATCAGGCGGCGGATTCGATCCTGCGCAAGGGGCTGTCCTGGCACGACCAGAATGGCGACGGCAAGATCGACCTGACCTACAGCTTCTTCACAGAAAAACCGGCCAACTACAACCCGGCCCTGGGCAGCTTCAGCGAGTTCAGCGCGCTGCAGAAAGCCCAGGCGCTGTTGTCCCTGCAGTCCTGGTCGGACGTGGCCAACGTCACCTTCAGCGAGGCTGCCAAGGGCGGCGATGGCCACATGACCTTCGGCAACTACAACGTCAGCACCGGCGGCGCGGCCTTTGCCTACCTGCCATCCGGCGGCAGCTATGACGGCCAGTCCTGGTACCTGATCAACGACCAGTACCGGGTCAATGAAACCCCGGGCAATGGCATCTACGGCCGCCAGACCCTGACCCACGAGATCGGCCACACCCTGGGCCTGTCCCATCCGGGCGTGTACAACGCCGGCAACGGCAACCCCACCTACAAGGATGTCACCTACGCCCAGGACACCCGCGGCTACAGCCTGATGAGCTACTGGAGCGAGGGCAACACCGGGCAGAACTTCAGCAAGGACGGCAGTGGCGCCTACGCTTCGGCACCCCTGCTCGACGATATCGTGGCGGTGCAGAAACTCTATGGCGCCAACCATGAAACCCGCGCCGACGACACGGTGTACGGCTTCAACTCCAACACCGGGCGGGATTTCTACAGTGCCCACTCCAATGCCGACAAACTGGTGTTCGCGGTGTGGGACGGTGGCGGCAACGACACCCTGGACTTCTCCGGTTTCACCCAGAACCAGAAGATCAACCTCAACGAGGGTGGTTTCTCCGACGTGGGCGGCCTGGTGGGCAACGTTTCCATCGCCCACGGCGTGACCGTGGAAAACGCCATCGGCGGCTCGGGCAATGACCTGCTGATCGGCAACGCCGTGGCCAATATCCTGGAAGGCGGTGCCGGCAACGACATCCTCTACGGCGGTGGCGGCGGCGATACGCTGTGGGGCGGGGCAGGGGCCGATACCTTCGTGTTCGGCGCGGCCTCGGATTCGACCTTCGACGCGCCGGACTGGATCATGGATTTCGTCAGTGGCGAGGACAAGATCGACCTCAGCGGCCTGTTTGCCTCCACCGGCGCCACTCTGAACTTCGTCAGCGGCTTCACTGGCCACGCCGGCGACGCGATCCTCACCTACTTCGCCGAAACCAACCAGACCAGCCTGATGATCGACCTCACCGGCCATGGCGCGGTGGACTTCGCCGTGGGCACCGTGGGCCAGGCGGCCGTTACCGACATCATCGCCTGATCGATCGGAAACAGTGGAGCGGCGCGCGATGCGCCGCTTCCACATCACTCTTCCCCTATCCCCCCTTGTTCTCCCCGGTCCCGGGCAGGTTTGACCGAGGCAGGCATTGGCTGGCCACGGCGTTGCCGTCGATAGCCGTGGATGTCGAGCTGTTGCGCAGAGCAACGGATAGCGTTCCGGCAGGGGCCGTATCCAGGGCTTTTGCGTTCTTCCTGCACTTTGATTATCTTCGCCGCATGAATCTCCTGACTCCGAACATAGAACCGTTTTTCAGAGCTGCCGGATGGGTCCCTGGCAGGGCCGTTGTGGTTGATAGTCACGTACCCCGCGCACATCCGGCATTTCGCATCCTGCAAGCATTTGGCGAATTGACCGTAGGGCATATCGGTACGGGGGAGGAGTGTGCCTCTAGTGACATCGAGTTTGGCTGTCCGGCGTGCCCCGATGAACAAGTAGATGACTGGCAAGAAGCGCTGCGCACCGACTTTGTTTGCTTGGGTGATGTCCATCATGGTCATGGACAGCTCTGGCTGGACAGCCAAGGCCGTTTGTTCTTGAACGGATTGGTCGCGTCCATGATGCTTTTTGTTGGGCATGATTTTGCCCAAGGTATCGAGGCCCTGCTCAAAGGGTATCGATCACGCCCCATGCTGTTGCCATCGCAGGAGGACGTCATGGTGTGGGGAGAGCGTTTTCGAGCTGGCGATCCGCTTGTTCTAACGCCCAGCTTTTTCCACGCCCGCGCGCTCTGATGTGGGTGCTGGGCATCGCGCCCAGCCGCCGCAACAGTGTTTTCGCTACGTGGTAGCAGATCAGGCGGTGGACTTCGCGGGTACGACAGGCACTGCGTCCACGCCTGACAAATCACCGCTCCAGTACATTGCCTAGGCCACCTGGGCCGCGCGTTTCGACCCGGGTACGAAGAACCACGAATGGACCCTCAGCGTCACGCCGACGGCCCGCGGCAAGACCCCGTGGAACCTGGACCGTTCCGTCCGACGGTATCGCCTGACGCCGCGAAGGCGGCAGGCTGCAATCCATTCTGAGGGCTGTCGGTGGCGCGGCCCCGGGCGATCAGTCGCCACCCCCGCCGCCACCGACAGCCCCGCCCCCAGGGCGCCGCTGTCCGCCTGGGGCAGGCGGCCAAAGACCCAGCTCACCCCCCCCGGCGGCGCCGGCGGGCCGTCCGACCCCGCCGCGGACCAGGGTCGGCACCCTAACTCCCCCTGCAAGTCCCCCGCCGGCCCCAAAGGCCCGTCCCCCCCGGCCCCGGGCCTTGGCCTCCCCCCCCCCGGAGCCCCGCCATTACAGCGTGCCCTGCGTGTTTTCCACCGAGCAACTGCGCTACCCGAAACCGGACGGCAGCATCTGCCTGCAGAAGAGC
>NZ_QKLN01000023.1:0-44141 GCF_003225665.1 Pseudomonas sp. TKO26 | reverse complement strand
GTGCAAGTCCGACCGTTACCAGACGCATAAGCGCTCAGCCATGACTGAGCGTTTTCATGTTCACCGTGTTATGGCGGCCGCGCGCGGGAGATCTTCGGATCTGCCGGGGTTCTGGTAACTCGGTCTTGCACACCCGCGTACGGCTGCCACCTTATTCGTGTGCAAGCGAACGGTGTCGGCTCCTTGTCATTACCAGGAGTTTGACCATGAAAAAGCTCGTCCCCGATCCCCCCACGTCCTATCGCGATCCCGCCCTCAAGGCCGCCAACGCCACCCTGCGCGTGGCCCTGGCCCGGCAACCGCAGGACCCCGCGCTGTTCCAGCTTGCGACCCAGTCCAAACCCGTTTCCCCCGACTCGCTGTTCAGCGTGCGCGCAGGCGTCAGCGCCGAAGAGGCCCTGGTGCATGTGGCGCTGCTGCTCAAATGCGCCGAAGAGGTGTGCGATGAAATCACCCAGGAGGGCAGCGGCCTGGAGCGCGGGTTGATCTGGTCCATGGTGCATTCGGTGGAGATGGCCCGCGCGGTGGTGGAGGCCTTGCTCGACGGCCAGCGCGGGCCTTGAATCCGGGCATTTCCTGATACGTTTTTGTCGCCCCGGTCCGATTGACTGAGCCTGGTTCACGGCACAGTCTGTCGGACCTTTTTTGTCATTTCCCCGCAGGAGCTACCCCATGCCTTTCGCAACCATCGATGGACAACCGCTGCACTACCTTGACCAGGGCCAGGGGCCCGTGGTGTTCCTGGCCGGTAGTTATTTGTGGGACACCGGCATGTGGGCGCCGCAGATCGAGGCGTTGTCGGCGCAGTACCGGGTGATTGCCGTGGATCTGTGGGGCCATGGCCAGTCCGGTCCGCTGCCGGAAGGCACGGCGTCGCTGGACGATGTGGCGCGGCAGATGCTGGCCTTGCTCGACCATTTGCAGATCGAGCGCGTCACGCTGGTGGGCTTGTCGGTGGGTGGCATGTGGGGCGCTCGTCTGGCCCTGGCGGCGCCGCAGCGCATCGACGGCCTGGTGCTGATGGACACCTACCTGGGGGCCGAACCGGAGCCGACCCGGCAGTATTACTTTTCCCTGTTCCAGCAGATCGAGCATGCCGGGGGGATCTCTGAGCAACTGCTGGATATCGTGGTGCCGATCTTCTTCCGTCAGGGTATCGATCGGCAGTCGGCGCTGTATCAGGATTTTCGTGCCAGCCTCGCCGGACTGCCGACCGAGCGCCTGCGCCAGAGCGTGATCCCCATGGGACGCATCACCTTCAGCCGGGCGGATGTGCTGGATCAGCTGCCGCACCTGGATGGGCGCAACACCTTGCTGCTCTGTGGCGACCAGGACCAGCCGCGGCCGCTTGCTGAAACCATCGAAATGGCCGAGCGCATTGGCTGCCCTTATCAGCGGGTGCCCGAGGCGGGGCATATTTCCAGCCTTGAGAACCCGCAGTTCGTGACCCGGGTCCTGTTGGCGTTTTTACAGCGCGACGCTTGAAGCCCGATTCTCCGTCGTAGGAGCTGGCTTGCCAGCGAAGAGGCCCGCCAGCCGGGCGCCAGCCTGACGGACGCTTTCGCCGGCAAGCCGGCTCCTACGAGGGGGCGGGGTTATTTCGGACCGAGAATCTGCGTCAGTTTGCCCGGGGCCGGGGCGCCTTGCTGCTGTTGCAAGTCGCCCTTGTCGTCGAGGTAGAAGATCGCCGGAGTGGCCGACAGCTCCAGCTCTTCCATCAGCTTCATGTTGGCGTCGAGCTTGGCTTGCACCGCTGCTGGAATACTCGCCAGCGGCTTCAGGCTGCTGCCCTTGCCGGCTTTTTCATGCTCTTGCAGGGCCTGTTGCGGCTCCTTGGCGGCCAGCAGGGCGGCGGATTTGCCCGGGCTGTCTTCGCGGATGATGCCCACCATGATGTGCCGCAATTGCACCTTGCCGGCGTTCACCCAGGGCCGCGCCTGTTCCCAGAACATGTTGCAGTAGGGGCAGTTGGGGTCGCTGAACAGGTAGACGATGCGCGGCGCATCGGCCTTGCCGTCGGCGATCCAGTTGCTTTTGTCCAGGTTGCCCCAGACTTCCTTGGCCATCGGTGCGTAAACCAGCTTTTGCAGCGGTTCGGCGCTCAGGTCCTTGCCCTCGGCGTCGTACAGGTTGCCCAGCAGCACGTGCTTGCCGTCCGGCGTCAGGTACAGGGTCATGCCACGGTTCTGGTACTGCGCGGCGTAGCCCTTGAGGCCGTCCGGGGCGTCGAAGCGGCCGATGATCTTGGCGCCCTTTTCCTCGATCTTGCGGATCGGCGCGGGCAGTTCTTCGGCTTGCAGCAACGGCGCGTTGAGCAGGGCTGCGCCCAAGGACAGGCTCAGCAGGTGGCGGATGAAGGGCATGGCGGTTTCCTTGCAGGGGCGACCGGGGGCGGATGGACGTCGTCGAAGGTTTCCAGGGCGCGGGCCAGGCTGGCTTCCGAGAGTTCTCCCAGGTGACTGCTCAGCAGGCGGCCGTCGGCGCTGTAGAACAGTGTAGTGGGCAGGGCCATGGAGCCCACGGCCTGGCCCAGGCGGCCACTGCCGTCGAACAGCACGTTGTCCAGGTTGAGGTCCTGGGTGGCGAGGAAAGTGGCCACGCTTTGCATGCTTTCGGCCTGGTTGACGAACAGGAAGGTCAGGTCCGGACGTTGCTGCTGGGCGCGCTCCAGGACCGGCATTTCTCGCCGGCACGGCGGGCACCAGGTGGCCCAGAGGTTGATCACCAGCGGCCCGCCCTGGTAGTCGGTGAGTTGCACGGTGTCGCCGGCGGCATTGCGCAGGGCCACTTCCGGCAGGCGGGTGCCCTGGTCGTAGAGCGTCAGGGACAGGCTGGCCAGCAGCCAGAAGGCCAGGCCGCTGGCGACGCCGGCAGCCAGGGGACGGCGCAGCGGCGGGCGCTTCCAGCCCCAGGCCAGGGCCGCCAGGAGCATGATGATCACCCCCGGCCAGGCCAGGAAGCCACCGTCGCGCAGGTCGATGATCAGCCACAGGTCGTGCTGGTAGTGCTTCCAGTAAGCGATGACGAAGCAGACCCGCGCCGCAAGCATGCCCAGCAAGAACAGCATGAACAGCACTGATTCGGGGTTGTCGCCGCCACGCTTGGCCACCCGCCAGCCCACCAGGGTGGCCAGGGCCAGGGCGCTGATCAGCAGCAGGTGGTTGAGGGCGATGGCGAAGGTGCCGATGGTAAAGGTCAGCATCAACGGGCTTCCCGGGTCTGGGTCCAGCGTTGCAGGAAGGTGTTGGCATCCACTTCACCGGTGATGCGCTGGCTGCGGCGTTCGCTGCCGTCCGGGCCGATCCACAGCATGCTCGGTGGCCCCGGCACTTTGTAGCGGCCCAGCAGTTCGCGGCCGTCGGCGTTGTCCTGGGTCACGTCCAGGCGCAGCAGGCGCACGTCTGTCAGGGCGCTTTGGACCTGAGGCTGGCCGAATACGGTTTTCTCCATGATCTTGCAGGACACGCACCAGTCGGCGTAGTAGTCCAGCAGCACCCACTGGCCCTGGGCCTGGGCGCTGTCCAGGGCACGTTGCAGCTCGGCGGGAGACTTGATGGTGGTGAAGGCATCGTGGGCTGTGGTGCTGCCGGCCACGCTGCCACCGCTGTAGACCTTCAGCGGTCGCCACAGGTCATCACTGCCACCGGCGGCGCCCACCAGCAACACGCCGCCCCACAGGCCGAACAGCACCGCGGCGGCGCCGAACAGGTGCAGCAGGCGCCCGGCGATGGCCCGTTGCTGCCAGGCGCAGTAAGCCAGTACCAGGGCCAGGGCGCCCCACAGACCGATCCACAGGCTGGCGCCGAGCACCGGGCGCAACATATAGATAGCGGTACCCAGGAACAGGAAGCCGAACACGCCCTTGAGCAGGTTCATCCAGGGGCCGGGCTTGGGCAGGAAGCGGTTGCCCAGGGTCACCAGCAACAGCAGTGGCAGGCCGATGCCCAGGCCCAGGGCGAACAGTGCCAGGCCGCCGAACAGGGCATTGCCGGTCTGGGCGATGTACAGCAGGCCACCGGCCAGGGGCGCGGTCATGCATGGGCCCACCAGCAAGGCCGACAGTGCGCCGAGAGCGCCACAGCCGATCAGGCTGCCGCCCTGGCGCTGGCGGCTGGCGCCTTCCAGGCGGTCGCGCAGGAACGACGGCATTTGCAATTCAAAGAAACCGAACATCGGCAGGGCCAGCAGCACGAACAGCGCGGCGAAGCTGCCCAGTACCCAGGGCTGCTGCAGCCAGGCCTGCAGGTTGCTGCCCAGCAGGGCGGCGATCACCCCCATGCCGGCGTACACCAGGGCCATGCACAGTACGTAGCTGGAGGCCAGGGCCAGGCCCCGGCGTGGGCTGGCACCGCTGCCGACCACGATCCCCGCGAGGATCGGCAGCATCGGCAGTGAGCAAGGGGCAAAGGCCAGCAGCAGGCCGAAGCCGAAGAAGGCCAGCAGGCCCAGGCCCCAGGATTTTTCTTGCAGGTCGTTGGCCAGCCGTTGGTCCTGGGCCGTGCCGTTGACGGTTGCGGCGCTGTTGCCGGCGGCCGCTGCGGGGGCGCCGCCCAGGTTGACTTCAAGGGTCTGTGGCGGGTAGCACAGGCCGGCGTCGGCACAGCCTTGCCAGCCCAGCTTGACCTTGCCGCTGGCGGCGGCCGGCAGCTTTACTTCCAGGCCCTGGCGATACACCGTCTGTTCGCCGAAGAATTCGTCGCTGTGGTGTTCGCCGTCCGGCAGCGCCGGCTGATGCTCCTGGGCCAGGCCGTCGAACTTCAGGCGTTTCTGGTACAGGTAGTAGCCGTCGGCAATCTGCCAGAACAGTTGGGTTTCCCCGGAAGGCAGGCGCTCGGAGGTGAAGGTGAAGGCCTTGTCCACCGGCAGGAAGTCGGGCTTGACCTCGAACGGATTGTTGCCGGCTTCGGCCAGGGTGGTGAACAGCATAAACAGCAAGATGAGCAATCGACGCATGGTCAAGCCTTAAACCGGTGCAAGTGGGAAGCACAATGGCGGGTCCTGATTAACCGATGATTAACCATACTGGGTTGTGGCAGGGCGGCGGGCATAATGTCCGCTTAATCCGCTGCCTGCCTAATCAACGCCTTTATTACAGGACCGACCATGCACGTACTTGTCTGTGAAGATGATGAGCTGATCGCCAGCGGAATAGTCGCCGGCCTCACGGCCCAGGGCCTGACGGTCGAGCATGTGGCCTCTGCCTCAGCGGCACGGGCGATGCTCGGCGTGGCCGATTTCGACGTGATGGTACTGGACTTGGGCCTGCCGGATGAAGATGGTTTGAAGTTGCTCAAGCAACAGCGCCAGCAGGGCCTGGAGATTCCGGTGCTGATCCTCACCGCCCGCGACTCGGTGACCGACCGGGTCGACGGCCTACAGGCCGGGGCCGACGACTACCTGCTCAAGCCCTTCGACCTGCGGGAACTGGCGGCGCGCCTGCACACCCTGTTGCGCCGGGTGGCGGGGCGCAGCGTCAACCTGATCGAGCACGGGCGCCTGACCTACGACCCCAGTACCCGGGAAACCCGCCTGGGCGGCGAGCCGGTGGACCTGTCCCGGCGCGAGCAGGCGCTGCTTCAGGCCCTGCTGCACAACCGTGGCCGGGTGCTGTCCAGCGAGCAACTCAAGGACAGCGTCTACGGGTTCAACGATGAGCTGGAAAGCAACGCCCTCAACGTGCACATCCACCACCTGCGGCGCAAACTCGGCAATGGCATCGTCGAGACGGTGCGTGGCCTGGGTTATCGCCTGGGGCCGGCCGACGGCGCGGAGAAGTCGTAAGTGAAGAGCCTGCGCCTGCGCCTGAGCGTGACCCTGGGCGCCGCCTTCATCCTGATCTGGACCCTGGCCGCGGCCTGGATGCTCAGCGATCTGCGCAATCAGATGATGTTTTCCCTGGACCAGCGGCTGGTGGCGTCGGCGCGCATGGTCGCCGGCCTGCTGGAACAGATGCCGGCGCTGCCTTCGGACACCCATGCCCACCCCATTTCCAGCGCGGCCTTGACCATTCCCGGGGGCATGGCCTGTCAGGTCAGTTCCCTGCGCGGGCAGGTCCTGGCCCGCAGTCATAGCACCCCGGAACACACCCTGGAAGCCGAGAAACTGGGCTTTCATGACCAGATGATCGACGGCGCGCCCTGGCGCACCTTCACCCTGGTGCGCGGTGATCTGCGCATCACCACCGCTGACCGCCAAGTGGAGCGCGAGGCGCTGAACATGTCGGTGCTGCTGGCCGCCTCGGTGCCGGTGGGGGTGGCCCTGCTGGGCTGCCTGTGGCTGTTGTGGCTGGGCATCGGCCAGAGCCTGGCGCCGTTGAACCGGATTCGCGACGCGCTGATGCGCCGCAGCGCCGACTCCCTGGAGCCGTTGCAGATCCAGCCCATGCCCAGCGAACTGCGGCCGCTGGTGGACACCCAGAACCAGCTGTTCCAGCGCATCGCCAAGACCATCGAGCGCGAACGCCGCCTGACCGGCGACGCCGCCCATGAACTGCGCAGCCCGCTGACCGCGATCAAGACCCACCTGCAAGTGGCACGCATGACCGAGGGCGCGGCCCGGGATCAATCCCTGGCCCGGGCCGAGGAGGGCGCCGACCGCCTGCACCGGACCTTGGAGCAACTGCTGTTGCTGGCCCGGGTCGAGGGCAGCCTGTCGTTCGATGACGGCGTGCACTGCAACGCCGAGCAAGTGGTCCGCCTGGCGATCCAGGATGCTGCCGTGGGCGCCCGGCAGCGAGTCAAGGTGCACCTGGGGGAGCAGGCCGCCGAGGCACCGGTGGCCATGCCCTCGACCCTGGCGATTGCCGCCTTGCGCAACCTGCTGGACAACGCCCTGCGCCACACCCCGCAAGACTGTCCGGTGGAGTTGAACCTGGAGCTGGTGGCCGGTCGCCTGCGTTTCCACGTGCGCGACCATGGCCCGGGGATTGCCGAGCAAGACCTGCAGCACCTGACCCAGCGCTTCTGGCGCAACAGCCAGAGCACCGGGTGCGGATTGGGCCTGGCGATAGTCCAGGCGATTGTCCAGCGTTGTGGTTGCGAGCTGCGTTTCGACAGCCTTCCTGATGGCCTGCGGGTCGAACTGACCCTGCCTGCCCACCACGCCTGACCTATCACCGTCCTCTGTAGGAGCTGGCTTGCCAGCGAATAGGCCTTTGAGACCGCCTTTGCCAGCAAGCCGGCTCCTACGGGGCGGTATGTGCAATTTCCTCGCCCTGGAGTGTAAATCCCGACCTCGCTGGTGCGTTTCCAGAACAGGAAAACCTGCCCGTGCGCACCCTGCTTCGGCTGCGCGTTCGGCCGGTAGCCGTTTTGCTCAAATTGCAGCGCGAGGGTTCGAGACATGTCAGCCGTTACCAGCCTTATGGATGATCAGCCGGTGGCCCTTGCCGCCATCCCGGCCGAGACGCTTTACCAGTTCGACGAGTCGCCCCTGCTGGCCCGTCAAAGCCGCCAGGAATCCAATGCCCGCAGTTACCCTCGGCGCATCCCCCTGGCCTTGAAGCGCGCCAGTGGCATTCACGTCGAGGATGTCGAAGGCCGGCGTTTCATCGATTGCCTGGCCGGTGCCGGGACTCTGGCCCTGGGCCACAACCACCCGGTGGTGATCGCCGCGATCCGCCAGGTACTGGCCGATGAATTGCCGCTGTTGACCCTGGACCTGACCACACCGGTCAAGGACCAGTTCGTCCAGGATCTGTTCGGCCTGCTGCCCGAGGCCCTGGCCGCCGAGGCCAGGATCCAGTTCTGCGGCCCCACCGGCACCGACGCCGTGGAAGCCGCGCTGAAACTGGTACGCAGCGCCACCGGGCGCAGCACCGTGCTGTCGTTCCAGGGCGGTTACCACGGCATGAGCCAGGGCGCCCTGAGCCTGATGGGCAGCCTGGGGCCCAAGCGTCCGCTGGCGGGACTCTTGAACAACGGTGTGCAGTTCCTGCCGTTCCCCTACGACTATCGCTGCCCGTTCGGGCTCGGTGGCGCCGAGGGGGTCAAGGTCAACCTGCACTACCTGGAAAACCTGCTGAACGATCCGGAAGCCGGCGTGGCGCTGCCGGCGGCGGTGATCGTCGAGGCGGTACAGGGCGAGGGCGGGGTGATCCCGGCGGACCTGGACTGGCTGCGGGGCGTGCGGCGTATCACCGAAAAGGCCGGAGTGGCGCTGATCGTCGATGAAATCCAGAGCGGCTTCGGCCGTACCGGCAAGATGTTCGCCTTCGAGCATGCCGGGATCATTCCCGATGTGGTGGTGATGTCCAAGGCCATCGGCGGCAGCCTGCCGCTGGCGGTGATGGTCTATCGCGACTGGCTCGACACCTGGCAGCCCGGGGCTCACGCCGGCACCTTCCGTGGCAATCAGATGGCCATGGCCACCGGTTCCGCGGTGATGCGCTACCTCAAGGAGCAGCGGCTGCCCGAGCATGCGGCGGCCATGGGCGAGCGCTTGCGCGAGCATTTGCTGATCCTGCAGCGCGACTACCCGCAATTGGGCGATATCCGCGGCCGTGGCCTGATGCTCGGCGTGGAGCTGGTGGACCCGGCCGGCGCGCCGGATGCCCAGGGCCACCCGCCGCAACATGCGCGTCTGGCGCCACTGGTGCAGCGCGAATGCCTCAAGCGCGGCCTGATCCTTGAACTGGGCGGGCGCCATGGCAGCGTGGTGCGCTTCCTGCCGCCGCTGATCATCAGCGCGGCGCAGATCGATCAGGTGGCGGACATCTTCGGCAAGGCGGTGGCGGCGGCGGTGGCCGGGCTCTAATTTTTCGCGGCCCTGATTCGTTCCTTCTACACAACCGCCGCGCCTGGGGTGCGGCGTCCCTAATCAGCGATGGAGACAAGCAATGACTTCCGTATTCGACCGTGAGGACATCCTGTTCCAGGTGGTGGTCAACCACGAAGAGCAATACTCGATCTGGCCCGACTACAAAGCCGTGCCCCAGGGCTGGCGCACCGTTGGCAAGAGCGGCTTCAAGAAGGAGTGCCTGGCTTACATCGAGGAAGTCTGGACCGACATGCGGCCCTTGAGCCTGCGCCAGAAGATGGACCAGCAGGCGCTGGCCGGCTGATCTTCGGCAGCAGATCCGTAGCCGCGGCCCCAAGCAGAAAAAAAGCCCGCTGAGCCCTTGAGGCCAGCGGGCTTTTTAATGCCCGGCGCTCAGGCCGGGCGCTTGACGGCCTGCAGGGTGTAGCTCAGCGGCAGGCGCCATGGCGCTTCCTTGAGCCGCCATTCGCCGCGTTCATCCACCACCATCTGCCCGGGCAGGGCTTCCCAGGGAATGCTCTGGTGTTCCACCAGCCCGGTGATTTCCAGGCCCTGGGCCAGCAAGGCGCTGATGATTTCCCCGAGGCCGTGGTTCCATTCGTGGGTCACCGTGGCCTTGAGCGCGCTGTCGGTTTGCACGTAGGTGTTCTCGTCCTCCCAGACCAGCGGCTCGTGGCGTTCAAAGTAGGGGTATTCCACCCGTAGCGAGTCGCTGTGATCTTCATTGAGGGCCCAGAGCATGGGGTGCCCCTCGCGGATGAACAGCCGGCCACCGGGCTTGAGCAGGGCGCCGACGGTTTGTGCCCAGCGCTCGATGCTGGGCAGCCAGCACAGCGCGCCGATGCCGGTGTAGACCAGATCGAAGCTGCTCTTGGGCAGCACCTCGGCGGCCAGGAACACGTCCGACTCGTGGTAGTCGATGGGCGTATGGCAGCGCTGGGCCAGGGTCCGGGCTTGGGCCAGGGACGCCGGGGAGAAGTCCACGCCGCTCATCTGTGCGCCGAGGCGCGCCAGGGACAGGGTGTCGGTGCCTATATGGCATTGCAGATGCACGCCGCGCAGACCCTGGATATCGCCCAGCAGGGGGCGGTCGAACTGCACGACTTCGGAGAGAAACTGCGGGTCGTCGACGAAGCGCTGCACCGCATAATCCGCCGAGGCGGCGTGCAAGGGCGCGCGCTCGTCCCAATTGGTCTTGTTGAGTGTCAGGTATTCGCTCATGGCGTGGTTTTCCTGTCTGGGCATGTTTGCGATGCGCAGACTAGCACCGGGAAATGGCCGTGATCTTGAGGGAATATGTAAGCGCTGCCGCCGCCGAACAGGCGGCAGCGGCGACAGGGACCGGCTCAGCTTTTCGGCGCCAGGGCCTGGGTGACTTGTTGCAGGTTGCCTTCCAGTTCGCCGAGCGGGTCGGCGCTGTCGGTTTGCAGCACCAGCAACTGGCTGCCGCCGGCGCTGATGGCGGCCTTTAGTGCCTCGGACGGCTGACGATGGTGCAGCACCAGGGCCACGTCATGCTCCTTGAGTTGTGCCTGCAGCTTCTGCAGCGCTTCGGGCGTCCATTCGTTGTCGGCTCGGGCGTCGACGCCCACCAGTTCCAGGTTCAGGCCGCTGACCAGATAGCCGAAGTGCTCGGAAAGGCTCAGCACGCTGAGGTTGTCGGCCTCGGCCAGGCGCGTTTCGCTGGCGGCGCTGAGCTTGAGCAGGCGTTGCTTGAGCCCTGCCAGGTTGCTCTCGATCTGCGGCTTGGCCTCGGGGGCCAGCCGCGCGAGGTCCGCCGCCAGCACGTCGGCCATGCGTCCCAGGTTGTTGCTGGACAGCCAGGGCTGGGCATTGAGCCCGTCGCGCTGGCCCGGTTGCAGGGCCACCCCGGGCAGGGCGCCATCCACCGGGCGCGCGGCGTCGATCTCGACGATGCGGATGTTGCTGCGCCGGGCATTGGGGTACAGCGGGTCGTCCGGCCAGATCGAGCGCAGGCCGATCACCGCGTCGGCATTCAGTGCCAGCTGGCTCAGGGCCGGGGCGCCGCGCCCGGTGAAATAGGCGGTCTGTCGCGAGCCGGGCAGATTGGCCGGGGCCGCTCGCTCCAGCTTGATGGCCGTGCCTTGCAGCAGCAGTTGCCCGAGGCCGAAGGTCACCGGCAGCGAAGCCAACACCGTCAGCGGTTGTTGCGCGCTGGCGCTGTGCAGCGCGGTGTTGCCCATGCCGTGGCTGGCCACCACGCGCATCGGTTCGAAGTGGTCGCGCTCGGCCAGGGCCGGGCCGCTGATCAGGCCGCCGAGGGCCAGGGCCAGGCTCAGGCGACGCCATGACGAGTGAGGCAATGAACTGTGCATTTATCCGATATTCCCTTTCAGGCTGGGTACGGTGCCGCGGGCGATGGCGGCCAGGGCGAAGGCCACGCCGGCCACCAGGATGATGGCCGCGCCGGAAGGCACCGGCAGGTCGAAGACGATGGGCAGCAGGATGCCGCACAGGGTGCTGAGGGTGGCGATGCTCACCGAGATCCAGAAGAAGCCCTTGAGCGACTGGCTCAGCAGGCGCGCCGCGGCGGCCGGAATCACCAGCAACGCCCCCACCAGGATGGCACCGATGACCTTGACCGCCGCCACGGTAATCAGGGTCACCAGGATCACGAACAGGTAGTCCAGGGACTTCACCGCCACCCCGCGCACCGCCGCCAGCTGCGGGTTGAAGCTGGCCAGCATGATGCGGTTGTACAGCGGCAGGCTCAGGCCCAGCACCAGCGCGCCGACCACCAGCAGCACCAGCAGGTCGTTGCCGTTGACCGTGAGCACCGAGCCGAACAGCACGTTCTCCAGGATGTGCACGTTGATCTTGCCGGCCAGGATCAGCAGCAGGCTGGCGCCCAGGGCCAGGGACACCGAGAGGAACACCCCGATCAGGGTGTCCGGGGCCAGCCCGGTGCGGTTGCGCAGGTAGTTGAGGAGGATGCCGAACAGCAGGCAGTAGCCGAACAGGCTGCCGTAGGGGCCGGTATAGGGTTCGCCCAGCAGGATGCCGATGGCCACTCCGGTCAGCGCCGCGTGGCCCACGGCTTCGGAGAAGAAGGCGAAGCGCTTGACCACCACCAGGGTGCCCAGGCCGCCGAGCACCGGGCCGATCAGCAGGCCGGCCAGCAGGGCGTTGACCACAAAGCCGTAGGCCAGGGCCTCGGGCAGGTAGCCGGACGAGGCCCAGCCCTGGACCAGCAGGCGCAAGGATTCATAGCTCATCAGGCAGCGCTCCCGGCGGTTCGTGGATGGGTGGAGAACAGGCTGAGCAGGCGCTCCGGGGTCAGGGTCTGTTGCGCCGGGCCGTCGAACAGCACCTGGCGGTTGAGGCCGGTGACCCGGTCCGCCAGGCGGCCCACGGCTTCCAGGTCGTGTTCGATCCACAGCAGGGTGATGCCGCTCTGGCGCCAGTCCTGGAGCAGGCGTTCGAAGACCTGGATTCCGGCCTCGTCCAGGGCCGACATCGGTTCGTCCAGCACCAGCAGCTGCGGGGCCGGGATCAGGCCCTGGGCCAGCAGAACCCGCTGGCGCTCACCGCCGGACAGTGCGCCCATGCGCCGCTTGCGCTTGTCCTGCATGCCGACCCGTTCCAGGGCTTCGCCAATCGCCTGGGCGTAATGCCGGCTCAGGCCGAGGAAGGCCGGGCGGCGCTGGCACATGGCGGCCATGAAATCATCCACGGTCATCGGCAGGCCGCGGTCGAATTCCAGGGCCTGGGGCACGTAGCCGAGGGTGCCGGCGGCGCCGGGCCATTGCAGGCTCAACTGGCCCTGGTGCGGCATCTGCCCCAGCAGGGTCTTGATCAGCGAACTCTTGCCGCCGCCGTTGGGGCCCACCAGCGCATGCACGCTGCCGGGCTGCACCTTGAAGGTCACGCGGTCGAGGATGGTGGTCCGGCCCAGGGTCAGGCTGACCTGATCGAACTCGATGGCCGGACCGCGCCGCAGGGTTTCGATGGCGGTCATGCCCCGGCCTCCTGGATGGCCCGGACCACGGTGTCGAGGTTGCCCTGCATTTCCTTCTCGTATTTGTCGGCGCTGTAGTCGCCGTAGGAAATGTGCGACAGCGGGTAGAGCTTGACCCCGGATTCGCGCTGGATGGTTTCGACGTAGGTGGAGGGGAAGTCCATCTCCGAGAAGATCACCTTGACGTCCAGCTCGCGCAGTTGGTCGATGGTCTTCTTCAACTGGCTGGGGCTGGGCTCGATGCCGTGGGCCGGCTCCACCACCGCGGTGACTTGCAGGCCGAACTCGCGCAGCAGGTAGTCATAGGCGGCGTGCACCGTGGCCACCCGCAGGTCGGCATTGGGCGCCTGGGTCAGCTTGGCCAGGGCGTCGGCGCGCAACTGGCGCAGGCGCTTGCCGTAGGCCCGGGCGTTCTGGGTGTAGGTCTTGGCGTTGGCCGGGTCCAGCTTGCCCAACTCCCGGGCGATGTTGTTGACCTGGGCAATGGAGGCGCTGATGGAGAGGAAGGTATGCGGGTTGACCACCTTGCCGGCGCCACGGGCGGCGACCCCGGTGGCGGCCAGCAGCGGCACGTTTTCGTTGGCTTCGATCAGCGGTATGTCCGGGCGCTCGCTGGCGGCGATCATGCGGTCGGCGAAGTCATCGTGGCCCACGCCATTGAGGACGATCACGTCCAGGCTGCCGATGCGCTTGATGTCTTCGGCCCGAGGCTCGTAGGCGTGGGGGTTGAAACCGGCGGGAATCAAAGGCACCACCTCGGCCTTGTCGCCGACGATGTTCGCCACGTAGCTGTAGTAAGGATGCAGGGTGATGCCGATGCGCAGGCGTTTGGCCGGGTCGGCGCTGACCAGCGGGCTGAGCGTCAGGGCCAGCAGGCCGATCAGCAGCCCCCGCAGAAAGGGACGGCGTTGCGATGAAATGGGCATGGGCAAGCGTTCTTCTCTCGGAATGGGTTCAGTGGCGATGCTGGCGGGTCACTCCGGCATCGAATTGCGCGACCACCTGTTGCCAGCCGGTGGCGGCCAGAGTTGTGTCGCTGAGATCGACAGGCACCGTGACGGACGGGGCGCGGTTGAGCCAGATGTCCACCTTGGCCGGGTCCTCGGTGTCCAGGCGCATCAGGAAGGAACCGGCCACTTGCGGGTTCTGGCTCAGGCCCAGGTAGGCCTGGTCCTGCAGTTGCCAGGCGTGGCCGCCACGGCTGACCGAACTGGCGTCCTGGGCGAAGGGGGCGAAACCTTCCGCAGCCAGTGCCTCGGGGGTTGGTAGGCGCTGGTTTTCGGCGCGCAGCAGGTGGATCTCGTCAAGGGTCACCCGCAGGTCGGCGTAGATCCCTTGCTCGCCGGCGCTGAGGTCGCGCCGGGCATCCAGCTGGTGGCTGGCGACGCTGTGCGTCTCGGTCCTCTCGCCGCGCCACAGCACCACGCTGGCGGCCACACTCAGAATCAGCGCGCACAACAACAGCACGTAGAGGGTTTCGTGGCCGGCGCCGGCGGGGCGCACGACCTGGGTGGTGGCTGGGTTCATGGGGTCTCGATGTCCGCCTGGTCGATTTCCACCACGTGGCCGGGGCCGGCATCGAACAGCACGTAGAACTCGCTGGAGGGCTTCTTGAAGGTCAGGGTCGAATCGCTGCCGAGCTTGCCCGGTACCAGGATGGTTTCGTCGTAGCCGATCACGTCCAGGGTCACCCCCGGCGCGCCGCTGCCGTCGGAAAAACCGCCGGTGCAGCGGATCTGCTCGGCGTCGATGGCCTTGCACTCGCACATCGGGTTGTGGGCCTGGGCGCTGTGGCTGAAGGCGCCGGCCAGCAGCGACAGGGCCAGGGCGCCGAGGCGCCGGGAGGGTACTGCGCGGATCATCGTGTGCCTCCTTGTTTTTCGAGCCAGGCCACGGTGGCGGGCGAGGCCTGGCTCAGGGGAATGGATGCCTGGTGCATGCTGCCGTCCCAGCCTTCCATGGTGATCCACAGCTCGGCGTCGGCTTGGGTCTTTTCCGCAATCGGCAGGCTGGCGCCCATGCGGTACGGGCTGCCGAAGAAGATCACCCCGGCGGCCCGCAGGCTGCGGGGCTTGCCGATGCGCAGGTAGGTGGCCTTGACCGGTTCGATACAGGCCGCGCAGAGGGCGGCGTTGAAGTCTTTCAGGTAGCCGGCGGCACCTTGCAGTTGCGGTGCCTGGTCGCGCATTTCGGCCAGGCGCAGGCTCCAGGGACCGACCTGGATTTCACCGATCTCGCGCTCGCCCAGGCCGCTGTCGCCGCGAAACAACGAGGCATCGGCCAGGTACTTGGGCATGAAGCCCAGGGGAATCAGTAGCAGCAGGATGTTCAGGTGGAAGCGCCACTTGTGCCAGAGCCGGCCCAATGTCGAGGTGGAATCAGCGGTTGCCGGGGTGGCTTTGCTCACGGTTGGACCTCCGAGGTTTCGGCGCGCATGGCGGGGACGGGCCTGGCGGCAGGGCGCGGGCGAGCAGCCTTTTCCTCACGCTTGAGGGCGTTGGCGGTGGCCAGGGCGGTGCGCTTGGTCCAGATCAGCAGGCCACTGAGGACCATCATGCTCAGTACCAGGCCGAAGAAGAACCAGATCAGCTTGACCCAGATCCCGCCAAAATCACCGGTATGCAGCGGGCGCATGGATTCGGTGACGAACTCCAGGGCATTGCGGTCCCCCAGCAGGTGCGCGGTATCCAGAGTGCCGGTGTAGGGATTGATGTTGGCGGTCTGGTACATCAGCGGATACCAGCCGCGGCCACCGACATACAGGTGGCTGTAGGCATTGCTGGGCAGGCTGACGAAGCTGATGTCGAACCCGGGGATGCGCGAGGTGGCGGTGCTGATGGCCTGGTCCAGGCCGATCATGGGCGGCGGGTTGCCATCGGCGGAGTTCGGCACCTGCTCGCGGGCGATGACCGGCACGATGGGTTCGCTGGAAATGCTGATCTGGTTGTCCCCCAGGATTGCCCGGATCAGGAACCAGATGCCGGTGATGGAAATCACCGCGATGAACCAGATCGACCAGATGCCGCTCAGGCGGTGCAGGTCGCCCCAGAAAATCCGCGCGCCATGACGGATGCGCAAGGTGGGCTTGAGGAAGCCCTTCCAGAACTTCTTGTAGACCACCAGGCCGGTGATCAGCGAAGCGAGCATCGGCAAGCCGAGCAGCGACACCAGGTACCAGCCCCAGCTGTAGCCGTTGGTGAAAGGCACCAGCCACCAGCCGTGCAGGGCGCGGGTGAAGGCTTTGAAATCGAACGCCGGGCTGACCCCCTGGATCACGCCGGTATAGGGGTTGACGTAGACCGTCACGTTGCGGCCATCGGGGTAGCTGACATCGACACTCAGGGCGAAATGGCTTTCGTCCGGGGTCACGATGGTTTCGATGCGGGTCGTGGGTTCGGCCTGCTTGATGGCCGCCACCACCTGGTCGTAGCTCAAGGGCCGGGCGTCATCGGAGGGCTTGCTGGCGCGCACGTCGGGATTGGCCAGCCAGACGATCTCCTGGCTGACCACCGCCAGGGTGCCGGTGACGCAGACGATCAGCACGAAAAACCAGATGGGCAGGGCCAGCCAGCTGTGCACCAGAAACCAGATTTTTGAACGGGACTTCTTCGACATTGAATGGGCGTCTTGATTCGAGGAATGGAGCAGCACTGGACCCTTCGGCCGCTTCCGGGGCAGAACACCCGAGGCATAGCCATGGCCAACGCGGCCTGCTGCATTCAATTAAGACGAATGAGAATCGTAAATCCTGAAAGGCGATATGAAAGTAAATGTTACGAAGCAGCAAAAGCCGCGGTTTAAGCGGTCTGGCCAATGCCGCTGTAGGAGCGGGCTTGCCCGCGAACTGAACCGCGAGGGCGCCTTCGCCGGCAAGCCGGCTCCTGCGAGGGGGCGGATTGCAGGGGCTGGGTCAGCCGGCCTGTTGCTGGAACATTTCCCGCGCCCGCCGAGCGATTTCCTCGGCACTCAGGTCTTCCTTGCGGCTGGCCAGGAACCACACATGGCCGAACGGGTCGCGCAGGCTGCCGCTGCGGTCGCCGTAGAACTGGTCCTTGACCGCCGACACCTCGGTGGCGCCGGCGGCAAGCGCCCGGGCGAAGCTGCGGTCGACGTCTTCCACATAAAGATGCAGCCCGACCGAGGTCTTGTGGGTGTCCGGGCTGTCCATCGGGGTTTGTTCGCAGGGGCTGCCGAGCATGATGGCCGAGCCGCCGATGCGCAGTTCGGCATGGCCGACGCTGCCGTCGGGCATGTCCAGGCGCATGCTTTCCTCGGCGCCGAAGGCCTGCTTGTAGAACTCGATGGCCAGGGCGGCGCGCTTGATGCCCAGGTACGGCGTGACGCCGCTGAAGCCTTCGGGAATGGCTTTGACGCTCATCTGGGTTTCTCCTTGATATTGTTTTGGGCAAATCGGTCCGTCGCCGGATCGAGCAGGTTTCACTCTATACCCGGGGTCCCTCGGCCCCGGTGTGGGCCGACGAGGTGTCGTCCAGGCAACAGCATTTCACTGTTGGCCCAGCAACAGCCCACCAGCAATTTGTCCGCTGGCCCGCTGGGCAATCCCTCCACAGAGGCCGGTAAACCCTTGAATTCACAGGCCCGATCTTTCGGCACAGAAGCTGCAGCGGCTGCCCGGAACCTTCATCCGCCCGAGAGCGCTGTATGTCTTCTTTGCCTGAATCCGCCTTTTATCCCCTGCATACCCCCGCCGCCCATGTGATCCGCGATGGCGCCGAGGCCCTGGCCGTGGCCCGGCAAGTGGCGGCTGTCCTGCTGGAGCAGGACGCCGAACGCGACCGCAGCCGCCAGGTGCCGGCGGAGTTGCTCGACCTGTACTCCAACAGTGGCCTGTGGGGCATCAGCGTGCCGCGGGAGTACGGCGGCGCCCAGGTGTCCTACGCGGTGCTGGCGCAGGTGATCGCGATCATTTCCGCCGCCGATCCGTCCCTGGGGCAGATTCCGCAGAACCATTACTGCCTGCTGGAAGACATCCGCCTGCAGGGCACCCCGGAGCAGCAGGCGCACTTTTTCGCCCTGGCCCTGCAAGGCCATCGCTTTGCCAATGCGCTGTCGGAAACCGGCGGCAAGCACGTGCAGGACATCCAGGCCACCGTGCGCCGCAGCGCTGATGCTTATGTGATCAACGGCCGCAAGGGCTACTGCACCGGCTCGCTGTATGCCCACTGGCTGGCGGTGCTGGCCCTGGATGAACAGGGCCACGGTCAACTGGCCTTCGTGCCCCGGGGCAGCGCGGGGCTGGCGGTGATCGACGACTGGGACAGCATCGGCCAGCGCACCACCTCCAGCGGCACCGTGCTGGCGGAAAACCTGCGGGTGCCGGCTTTCAACCTGTTCCCCACTTACCGTTCCTATGAAAGCCCGACCCTGGCCGGGCCCTTCGCCCAGCTGACCACGGCGGCCATCGATGCCGGGATTGCCCGGGCGGCGCTGCGCGACACCATCGCCTTTGTTCGTCAGCACGCCCGGCCGTGGATCGACGCCGGGGTGGAAAACGCCAGCGAAGACCCGCTTACCATCATTCAGGTAGGTGCCCTGGACATTCGCCTGGAGGCCGCTGAAGCCCTGCTGGAACGGGCCGGCCTGGCCCTGGACGCGGCGCGTCCGGCGCCGGATGAAGACAATGTGGCCCAGGCGTCCCTGGCGGTGGCCAAGGCCAAGGTGCTGACCACCGAGATCGCCATCGAGGCCAGCAACAAGCTGTTCGAACTGGGCGGCACCCGCTCGACCCTCAAGCGCCACAACTTCGACCGCCACTGGCGCAATGCCCGGGTCCACACCCTGCACGACCCGGTGCGCTGGAAGTACCACGTGGTGGGCAACTGGCTGCTCAACGGCATCAAGCCGCCGCGTCACGACTGGTCCTGACGCCATGGCCGAATGGTTCAAGCACATCTACTGGGCTGATATCGCCCAGGCCTGTCTCGACACCCTGAGCATGCTCGGTGCGGCCCTGGGCTTCACCGTGCTGCTGGGGCTGCCCCTGGGCGTGCTGCTGTTTCTCACCGGCAAGCGCCAGTTGCATGAGGCCGTGGGCCTGTATCGGTTGCTGTCGGTGATCGTCAACGTGCTGCGCTCCTTGCCCTTCATCATCCTGCTGATCGTGCTGATTCCCCTGACCACCCTGCTGGTGGGCACCTCCCTCGGGGTGCCGGGGACCATCCCGCCGCTGGTGGTGGGCTGCACGCCGTTCTTTGCCCGGCTGGTGGAAACCGCCCTGCGGGAAGTCGACCACGGGGTGGTGGAAGCGACCCAGGCCATGGGCGGCAGCACCTGGCAGATCATCCGCCACACCCTGTTGCCCGAAGCCCGGGGCGGCCTGCTGGCGGCGGTCACGGTGACCGCCATCGTGCTGGTGGACTACACCGCCATGGCCGGGGTGATCGGTGGCGGCGGCCTTGGCGACCTGGCGATCCGTTACGGCTACCAGCGCTTCCAGACCGACGTGATGCTGGTCACCGTGATCCTCCTGCTGGTGCTGGTGCAGGCCCTGCAGATGACCGGCGACCGCCTGGTGGCGCACTACAGCCGACGTTGATCCGACGTATTCACAACCTGAAAAAAACCGGCCTCACGTGCGCCCCACGACGGCTGTCCGTATCTGCCTTAGGAGCAACCCATGAACAAGATCCTGGCCATCCTGGCCGCCGTACTGTCCTTGAATGTCCACGCCAACGAGAAGCTGGTGGTGGGGGCCACCCCGGTGCCCCACGCCGAGATCCTCGAATTCGTCAAACCCGAGTTGGCCAAGGAAGGCGTGGACCTGGACATCAAGGTCTTCACCGACTTTATCCAGCCCAATCAGCAACTGGCGCTGAAGAACCTCGACGCCAACTACTACCAGTACCGGCCGTTCCTCGATGACTTCAACAAGACCCGGCACACCGACCTGGTGCCGGTGGTGGGGGTGCACATCGAGCCCTTCGGTGCCTATTCCACCAAGATCAAGAACATCGCCGAGCTCAAGGACGGCGCCAGCGTGTCGATTCCCAACGACCCGGTGAACACCGGCCGGGCCCTGGTGCTGCTGCATGAAGCGGGGTTGATCAAGCTCAAGGACCCGAGCAACACGCTGGCCACCCAGCGCGATATCGTCGACAACCCCAAGCACCTGAAGATCCGTGAACTGGAAGGCGCCTTGCTGGCCCGTTCGGTGAGCCAGGTGGACCTGGCGTTCGTCTTCGCCAACTACGCCCTGGAAGCCGGCATCGACACCAACAGCGCGCTGATCGTGGAGAAGGGCAAGGATCTGTACATCGAATTCCTGGTGGCCCGTCCGGACAACATCGACGACCCGCGGATCCAGAAACTGGCCAAGGCGCTGAACTCCGACGCCGTGCGCCAATTCATCCTGAGCCGCTACAAAGGCCAGATCGCCCCCGGCTTCTGACCGCCCGGCCCCCGCGGGGAAGGCGACTTGTAGGAGCTGGCTTGCCAGCGAAGAGGCCCGCAAGATCGCCTTCGCCGGCAAGCCGGCTCCCGCGCGGGAGGCGGGTCAGGTGCGCTGGTGCGCCTGTTCGCGATCAGCTTGCTGGGCGTCATCCAGCAGCACTTCCTTGAGTGGTACGGCGCCAACGGCCAGGGCCTTTTCGATGCTCAGGTCGTCGTCCTGGGTGGCCAGCAGGGCTTGCAGTCGCTGAAACTCACCGCACCAAATGGTTTCGATGTCCTTGTCGCGTCGGGTATCGCGCTGGGCGCTGAGGGCGACCGCTCGCACCTGCAGGCGGCCGTTGTCGGCGTTGCCCCCGACTTCCACGCCGTACCCCGGGGTGGCGCTCTTGCGCAGCACCACCCGGCCATCCTTGGCCCAGGCGGTGGCCATGCCCTCGCGGACTTCGTAGCCCAGGCCGGCCAGGCCTTCGAGCACCGCCTGACGACGGGCCAGGGCGGCGCGCTGTTGCAACTCGGCTTCGATCAGCGCGCTGAAGCGGGCAATCAGCTCATCCACGGGCGCCATGTTGGCCAGGCTGCACTGTTCGGCCCGGGACAGCTCTGCCCCGGCGGCCGCCGGACACAAGCTCGCCACTTCGCTGGCCAGTGCCTGGAGGCGCGCCAGGCGCGCGCGGCGTTCCTGGCTGTCGCGGGTGGCTTGGGCCAGTTCCAGCACCAGGCTGTCCAGCAACAGGTTGCGCTGTGGCGCGCGGGTTTCGGCGTCGATCAGGCGCAAGGCGGCCAGGTAGGGTTCGGCACTGGCCTGATCATCGAGGGTCAGCAACTGGGCAATGTGCTGCTCGATGCGTTCCAGCCTGGGTTCCTTTTGTTCATGGGCGGCGCGCCATTGGGCCAGGGTCTGGGGGGCGCTGTCGTCTTGCAGGCGTCGGGCCAGTTGTTGCTGGGCCTCGCTCAGGCCCGGCTCCTGGGCGGCGGCGCCGAGGTGGGCGAACCCCTGGGCCAGGATCGATTCGACCGCCGCCACGGGCTGGCCTTCGGCAATCGCCTGCAACTGTTGCAGCAACTCGGCTGGAAGGACTTTGCCTTGCAACGCCCCCAGCAGGGTGGCGGCGTTTTCCCGCTGACGGCGGGCCAGTTGGCGCTGTTGCGCGACTTGCTGCACGGCGCGTTGTTCCCGTTGTTGCAGATCGTCCTTGAGGAACTCGATTTCGATCGGCACCTGTTTCTGCAGATCCACCAGGCGATCGGCTTCGATCAATTGGCGCAACTGCTGGAGACGGCCGTGGGTTGCGGCCCGCTCCTGCTCGCTCAGTTGCCCCAGGCGTTGCGCCTGGGCTTCCCAGCGGGCAATCGCCTGCTCCAGGCGCCGCAGGTGACCGGCGCAGATGTCGAGGATTTCTTCACGGGTGACGATCCGCACCACTTTCGGGCCGCTCATGGGGTTTGCTCCGTGTCAGCCAGGGTTTGAGGTGGCGTTTGTGTTGCGCTGCCGGCCAGCGGTTGCAGGGCCTGTTCGATGGCGGCCTGCAGGCGTGCGCGTTCGTTGTGGGGGTCGTGGTACCAGGCCTGGGACGAGACTCGATGCAGGTGGGGAATGGCTCGGCGCAGTACCGACGGGCGCCAGATCTCCCGGGAGCGGGCGCGGGCCAGCAGCCCGTGGCGCGGGGTGTCGCATTCGATGCCCAGGGCGTAGAGCCCGGTATCGGGATGCTCGATGGCAAAGTCCAGGCCGAAGGCATCCCCTTCGTTGGCGCCGATCGGGTTCCAGCCCAGGGAGCGGATGAACGCCGCCACCGCCTGGGTGAATCCGTCGCCGTGGTCGTGGTGCCGGGCCCGGGTGTCCTGGCGCTCGGTGACCAGGCGCTGCAGCAGCTTGTGGCCGCTGGCGAACTCCCCGGCCGACAGGGCGCGGGCGTACTCCAGGTAGCCTTGCAGGTAGTCACGCGGGCTGGCGGGCGGGCGCTGGGTGGTGAGCATGTCGGAGATATCGGCAATCGGCATCGAGGTGATCATCACCACTTTGCGCCGGGCCCGGGTCACCGCCACATTGAGCCGGCGTTCGCCGCCGGTCTGCCCGAGCACCCCGAAATTGCGTCGGAAACTGCCTTGGCCGTTACGCCCGAAGGTCGAGGAAAACACGATGATGTCGCGCTCGTCGCCCTGGACGTTCTCGACGTTCTTGACGAACACCGACATGTCTTCGCCGTCCTCGCTGCGTTCGCGTTCCTCGCTGTAGGCGGCACGAAACACCGGGTCTTGTTCGGCTCGCAGCTCCAGGTGCTCCTCGATCAGGTCGGCCTGCTTGCGGTTGAAGGTCACCACCCCCACCGAAGGTCGCTCGGCGTAGGGCGTCTGCCACAGCTCGGCCAGGTAGTCGACCACCCGTTGCGCCTCCTCGGGGTTGACCTGCTGCTGGTAGACGCCGTCCACGCGGATCAGCTCCAGCGGCTTGATGGCGAGGATATTGGCCTCTGGGTGACGCACCGGAATGCTCAGCCGGTTGCCATAGAACGAGGCGTTGGAGAAACCGATCAGCTCGCGGTAGGCCGAGCGGTAGTGGATCTGCAGGGTGGTGGCGGGCAAGGCGCTGCGGGCCAGTTGCAGCAGGTCCGGGCAGTCCTTGATTTCGCGGCGGTTCCAGGTGTCTTCGAAGGCCTCGCGTTGTTCTTCGTCGGCATCGGGCTGGTCGCCGTCGAACAGTTCGGCCTCGTCGCTTTCCACCCGGCTGGAGAAGAAGGCGGTGGGCGGCATCTGCTTCTCGTCGCCGCTGACCACCGTGACCCGGCCTCGGTACAGGGTCGGCAGGGCGAATTCCACCGGCATCTGCGAGGCTTCGTCGTAGATCACGATATCGAACAGCCCGGGCTTGAGCGGCAGCACCCGGCTGGCCACGTCCGGGTTCATCAGCCATACCGGCCGCAGGCTCATCAGCCCAAGACCGGCGCCCATCTCCATGAATTCGCGCAAGCGGCGCGAACGCCGGCCGGTGAGGCGGGTCACGTCTTCCCATTGCTTGCGGGTGCCCAGGCGCGCGAGGTCGATGCCTTCGCTGAGCAGTTGGCGGTTGAGGCTGCGCATCTGGGTGTCGGCCTGCCCGAGGCTGGCGATCTTCGCCGCGGTTTCACTGTGCTCCAGCATCAGCTCGGGTTGGCGTTGTTCCATCTGGCGCTTCCAGCCCAGCCGCGCTTCGCGGTTGAGCATGCGCCGGACCACGGCTTCCAATTGCTCGGCGGGAATGGCGTCGAGCGTTGTCTGGTATTCGCGCAGTATCTGCAGTAACTCCAGGTCGGCCGGTGACAGCTGGCCGGCCCGGGCGCGGAACGCCTGGTAGGCGCTCAGGGTCGGCAAGGCTTCGCGCAGGCGGTTGAGGGCTGGCTGGTTGCCCTGGTTGTGCGCCACGCGCTGACGCAGTTGGCCCAGCAGCTCCGGTTGCAACCATGGATTGAGGCGCTGCAGGGCATTCAGGCTGTCCTGGCGCACGCTGTGGCGGATAAAGGCGGCGTCGTAGCCGGCCAGCAGGCTGTCCAGGGGTTGCCGCTGGCCAGTCAGTACCACGGCGTCCAGCTGTTCCACCCGTGGCGCCTGTGCCAGGCTCATGGCCAGGGCGCGTATTTCTTCCAACTGCCCGAGGTCCTGGCGCACTTGCGGCAGCAGTTCCGGGCCGCAATCGTCGGCGACTGCGGCGAGGCCCAGTTGCTGATGCAGCTGCTGCAACTGGTTGCGCAAGGGCCGCCACTGGCTTTCCAGCAGGGCCGCCGCCAGCAGTGGCGGCAGGTGTTGCGGCTCGGCCGGGGCGCCCTGTTCGGCGAGGAAGGCCAGCAACCGGCGCTGGCGGATCAGGCGCAGCGGGTTCAGGCGCGCCAGCCAGGAGCGGCCCTGGATCACCGCGCGGGCGCGGTGCTGCAGGGTGCGCAACTGGGCCGCGGGCAGGGCGCTGAGGCCCGGCGCCAGATCGGCCTGATGGGCCGCCGCGTCGCATTGCTGCAGTTGTTGAGCCAGGGCCTGCAGGGTCTGGATCAGCCCGTCGCCTTCGGCCGCCTGCCCCGGGTGGCCACGGAACAGCGGCAGCCAGCGGGCCAGCCGCTGGCGGCGTTCATCGTCCAGGCCCAGCAGGCTGTGCACGTGCTGTTCGAGCCAGGCGCGGTAGGGCGCCGGGTCGTCCACTTCAAAATCGGCCGGGTGCGCCTGCAGGGTTTCCAGGCGCTGTTCCTCGCAGCGCCACAGGCGTTCGAAGCCGTCGTTGAAGGCTTGCAGGGTGGCGGCATCGGTGGGGAACGGCTGGAGCTGGGCCAGGGCGCTCTGTTCATAGCGGGCCGGCAGCCACAGACGGATCAGCGGCGCGCAGGCTTCTTCCAGGCGCGTCAGGTCGGCGATGCCCAGGGCCGCCAGGTGCTGGCGCAGTACCGCAACGTCCAGTGGCGCAGGCCCCTGTTCCAGGCCGATCAGCTCGCCGATCAGCTGGCGGTAGCTCAAGCCGCAGTGTTCATCGACGCGGTGCAGGCTCTGGTGGAAGCGATCCAGCTCGCCCTCCAGGGCCTCGATGCGTGCCGCCAGGCGTTCGCGCTGGTGCAGCCAGGGCTGCTGGGCGGCACCGTCCTTGAACAGGGCTTCGAGCTGTTCGCGGACACTGCGGATCACCGGTTCGCGGTCGCGGTTGATGTCGTTGAGCATCACCACCCGGTTGCCCAGGCCCTCGGCCACCAGGCGCTTGTGCACCACCTCCAGGGCCGCGTGCTTCTGGCAGACGATCAGCAGGCTGCGCTGGCGACCGATGGCGTCGGCCACCATGTTGACGATGGTCTGGCTCTTGCCGGTGCCGGGCGGCCCTTCCACCAGCAGCCCGGGCGCCTGGCGCGCCTGGAGCACCGCGGCTTCCTGGGACGGATCGCTGGCCACGGTAAAGAAGCGTTGCAGCTCCGGCGCGTGCGCTGCGGCCTGGCTGTCGCCGCCGTCCTGCTCCGTCGGGTTCAGGCGCAGGGCGGTTTCCAACCCGGTACCGCCGGGCGGCAGGGCCTTGAGCTGGCGCAGGTCCTCGCCAATGGCCTGGCCGATGAAGGCGACGTGGAACAGCACGGCGGCGCAGGCCAGTTGATCCTGGTAGGGCGGCACCTCGGTGCTGGCCGGCGGCAGGTTGCCCAGTACCCGGGAACCCGGCGTGGCCAGCATGCCGAAGGCGTCCATGACATCGGCAGCCTTGAGCGCCGAGCGTCCCAGCAGTTCGTCGGCGGCCTTGCGCCAGAGCTTGGCGGCCTCGATGCCCAGCAGGGTGTCGAGGCCCGGGTTGAGGCGCACCTCTTCACGTTCGCTGTCGAAGACCAGGGCCACCTTGCCGCGGCTGCCGACTTCCAGCAGCAGCTTGACCGGCCACAGCAGCAAGGGCGCGATGCGGGTGCGGGTGGTGCCTCGCGGGTCCCGTGTCAGGAGGAAGGGGAAGCCCAGGTACAGGCCGTCGATCCCGGTGTCACGTTGGTACAGCGAACTCTGGCGGTACAGGCTGTTGAGCCGCGCATCCAGCAGTGGATTCTCGGCGAAGCATGCCGGGTCGAGGTGGATGGGCTGGGCGTTGCGCGCCACCAGATGATCCAGCAGCGCCGGGGCCGGGCTGCGTTCGCAGTGCAATTCGTTGAGGTCGACCCGGGCGGTGGTCTTGCCGATGCTCATGCGCACCAGCGGGCCGCGCAGCACCCCGCTGGCGACCTTCTTCTCGAAGAAGTCGATGATCTGCGCAACGTAATGCTGCTTTTGCGGCTCCAGCCACTGTTCGGCACCGATGGCCAGCAGCACCAGGGCCTTGGCCAGGGGCATGCGCCGTTCCAGGCGGAACTGCTCGGCCCACTCGTCGACGCTGGGCACGCCGCAGCGGGCGAAGCCGCTGATGCGTTCGTCGACCTCCCGGTACAAGGCCGGGCGCGGCAGCCCCAGGAGCGTCCGCGCGCTATCGCTGTCGAAGCTCAGGACCACGGCCTCGCGGGCCAGGCTGGCGGCTTCTTCGAGGATCGCGTCCACCGAGCGGAACTGGCCGATGGCGGCGCTGAGCAGCACGATCAGGTCTTCTTCGCTGATGCTGCGCCGGTCGGCCAGGGACAGGATGCCGTGGTGCTCGCTGTCCGGCAGCAGGCGCTGGCGCTCTTCCCATTGCGCGGCCAGGCGGGCGCGGGAGCTGGAGAGCAGGTAGATGCGCAACTGCTCCTCGTCCAGTTCGATGGCCAGGTGCTGGGCGCGCTGGCGCACTTGCTCGGCCCGCAGCTTGAGCCGCAGCAGCCAGTGTTCGCTCTCC
Organism: Pseudomonas sp. TKO26; assembly: GCF_003225665.1. Taxonomy (NCBI): domain Bacteria; kingdom Pseudomonadati; phylum Pseudomonadota; class Gammaproteobacteria; order Pseudomonadales; family Pseudomonadaceae; genus Pseudomonas; species Pseudomonas sp. TKO26. The sequence continues at coordinate 17,718 of NZ_QKLN01000023.1, read as the reverse complement.
AGGCGTTCCAGCAGGTCCGGGGCCGGGCCGCTGATCAACCGGTAGCCGTCCAGGGGATGTTCCAGCAGCCAGCCCGGGGTGACGATCTGGCCGCGCAGGATCAGCGGCATTTCCGGGTTCAGCAGCTTCAGCGCCAGCATCAGCCGGGTATCGTCTTCCAGCTCCTGATGCTGGGCCACCTGACGCAGGCCGGCCAGGTGGCGGGCGGACACCCCGGCCTGTTCGGCCCAGGTGACGATCACTCCGCGCAACAGGTGATCCAGGGCCTGGGGCCAGTGCTCGGCTTCGGCGGCGGCCAGGGCGAACGGTCCCGGGCGGCGGAAGCGCCGGGTGCCCAGGGCAATGCTGGCGCCTTCGTCGGCGTCTTCTTCGCGGGTGATCGAGTCCGGGACGCGGGGGCTTTCACCCTGCAGCCAGGCCTGAACCTGGGGCCATTGCCAGCGCTGGTGGCGATCCCGCGCCAGCAGGCCGCGCAGCAGCAGCTCCAGGCGCGGGTCGAGGTCGTCCGGCAGCAGCACGCCATTGGCCAGCACGTGAATCAGGTAGGCGTTGGCGTTGATCCCGGCAAAGCACTGGCCCTGGGTCAGTTGCTCCAGCAGGATCATCCCCAGGCTCCACCAGTCGGAAGCCGCGGCCACGCCGCCGGCGATGGCTTCGGGGGCCATGTAGCGGCTGGTTTCCAGGGGCGAGACGATGTCCAGGTCGAACTCGGACAGGCGCGCCGAGCCGAAGCCGCTGATCACCAGGTCCAGGGGCTCGCGGCTGCGTACCAGCAAAGTGGCCGGACGCAGGTCGCGGTGGCGCAGGCCGGCTTCACTGAACGCATGCAGGGCCTGGCCCAGTTCACTGACGATGTGCTGTACCGCCGCCCGATCGCTGACCACGATTCCCAGCTCGGCCAGGGTGCCGCCGGTGAGCTCCTCGGCCACTTCGAAGGCGCGTTCGTCCCAGCGGCCGGTGAGGATGATCTCCGGCACGTGTTCCCGGGGCAGGCGCTTGAGGGCTTCGTACACCGAAGGGTCGGGTTCGGCGCCGGCCTGGTAGAGGGTCAGCACCGCCTGCTGGGCGGTTTCGCGGTGCTCGGCGATAAAGCGCTCGCGCACGCCGCCGCTGCTGATCTGCCGCAGCAGGCGCCAACCCTCGATCACGGTTTCGCTGTCGGCGGCGGGGGGCGCGGCGGTAGCGGGTTGCTCCGCGGCGAGCGGGTCGGCGCCGCAGACCAGGCACATCAGGTCGCCGTCGGCCATGGCGTGGCCGTTGCTGCAGGCCAGGGTTGAGCTGCCGTGCGCTGCGGCCTCGGGCTGCGGCTCCAGTGCTTCGGCGGTGATCACCGGCTGCGGGCGCCAGCCCTCGGGGTGAATCGCTTCGGCGGACAGTTCCCAGCCGCAGACCCGGTGGTCCACCTGGCCTTCGCAGAAGATTTCGGCCAGGGAGCGTTCAGTCTGGCAATTGGGGCAAAAACGTATCATCGGTGGCGGTTCCGGTTAACGGCGGCGTGAGGTGTGGGCGCTGGTCTGGAGTTGGTGGCCCTGGGCGTGCAGCAGGTCGCGCAGACGCAGCAGGTCGTCACGCCGGGGGATGCCAGCCATCCAGACACTGCCGTCGTCGTCGAACATCACATCCAGCGCGCGCTCGTCTTGGTGCAACGGGCGCTGGTAGCTGGACAGACGCTGGCGGCCCAGCTCGGTCAAGAGGATCAGGCGCTGGTTGTCGCTGCCCCGTAGGACCAGCGTTTGCGCCTGTTGTTGCTCGAAGGGGTCGCAGATCAGTGCATCCAGCAGGCCTTCGGCTTGTTCAAGCAGCGGTTGCAGGCGTTCCAGGGAATGGCCGCTGTAGACCAGGATGTCCACCGCGGTGCGTTCACGCAGGGCGCGCAGCAGGGCCAGCAGGGCCTCGGGCTGGTCGAAGGGCTCGCCGCCGGACAGGGTGATGCCTTCGGCCTGGGCCAGCCAGGGTTGCAGGTCGTCCAGCACCTGGGGCAACGGCAATGGCTGCTTGCCCGGGCCCCAGGTGTCCGCGGAAATGCAGCCTTCGCAACGAATGCTGCAGCCCTGGAACCACAGGCCCAGGCGCTGTCCCGGCCCCAGGGTGGTGACCGGGAAGTGCACCCGCGACAGGCTGATGTTCACGAAGCGCGGGCAAGCAATTGCAGGCTGCCGGCCTGCAACTGGCGGACTTCGAAGGACTGGCCGGGCTGGGCGTCCTGGTCGAACAGGGCCCGGGCCAGGGGGTTGAGCAGGTGCGCTTCCAGCTGGTTGCGAATGCCCCGGCCGCCGTTGGACAAATCCTGCAGGCACAGCTGGCGCAGGTTGCCCAGAGAGGCGTCATCAAGCTGCACGTGCAGGGCCTGGGCCGCCAGGTCGGCGAGGATGTTGCCGACCATCTGCTGGAAGATCTGCTCGGCGATGTCCGGGCGGATGAAGTCGAAGACGATGATGTTCTCGCCGATGCGGTTGAGGATTTCCGGTCGATTGAGCACCAGCTTGAAGTGCCGCTCGATCTCCCCCTGGACCTTGCCCTGCACGGCCTCGAAGGCTTCGCCGGGCTGCACGTTGGCGACGCGTTCGCCGTGCTCGCCCTGGCGGTAGATGCCCAGGTTGGAGGTGAAGACGATCAGCGCTTCGGAAAAGTACACCCGATCGCCGCGGCCGGAAGTGAGTACCCCGTCATCGAGGATCTGCAGGAACTTGTCGAGGATTCGTGGGTGAGCCTTCTCGATCTCGTCGAACAGCACCACGCTGAAGGGCTTTTCGCGGATGGCGTTGGTCAGTTCGCCGCCCACGTCATAGCCGACGTAGCCGGGCGGGGCGCCCACCAGGCGCTGGTCGGCGTGTTCGGCGCTGAATTCCGACATATCGAAGCGGATGTATGCGCTTTCATCACCAAACAGCAGGCTGGTGATGGTCTTGGCCAGTTCCGTTTTGCCGACCCCGGTGGGCCCGGCGAGAAAGGCCACGCCCCGGGGACGATTGCCCTTGCGGCTGGCGCCGACCCCGGTCATGGCGCGCTTGACGATGTCCAGCATGTGGGTCACGGCGTGGCCCTGGCCCTTGACCCGCTGGCGGATGAAATCATCGGCCTGGCGGATGCGCTGGCGGTCGATCTTCAGCCAGGGGTCTTCGGTGACCCCGACTTTATAGCGGCGCACGGCGTCGCCGATGCGCTCCATGGCCAGGCCTTCGACCCGGGCCAGTTGCACGATTGCATTGAGGTCGAGCAGCAGCAGGCCTTCGGTATTTTCGACGAAGGCCCGCACCGCCTGGTCGCGGTTCTCTTGGCTGGCTTCCTGGGCCCCGGGCAGGCCCCGCAGCAGCGCCGGCGCCAGCGCCTGGCGGGCCTGCTGGTCGGGTTTGGACACCGGAATCGGGCGCAGGCGCGGGTTGTCGATCAGCAGCCAATCGGGCAGGTCGCCTTCCTTCTCCACCACCCAGAGGATGCTGTTGAAGAACGGCGTGCGCTGTTCCCCGGCTGGCCGGCTGCGGGCCTGATGGGACAGCACCAGGGCCTGGGTGAACAGCTGGTGCTCGGCGGCGCTCAGGGCGTCGTTGCGGATCACCAGGCGGGAGGCGAAATCGACAATCAGGGCCAGGGGCGCGCCTTGGCGTTCCACCAGGCGCGGCAAGGTGGCGCACAACAGGTCGAGGCCCGCTGGCGCCGCGCCTTCTACCGGGGTCAGCCCCAGTTCGCGCAGCAGGTTGTCGGCCTGGGCCGGCTCGCTGCCCGGGGGCAGCAGCACCCGCAGCCCGCCGAGGGGATCCCAGCTCAGCACCTGGGCATAACCGGCTGCCAGCAGTTCGTCGCGCAGATTGAGATTGAAGGGTTGCGGGGTGATGACCCCGGGGGCGACTTCGCTGGCTTGCAGGTCGCGGACGTTGCCGGACAGTACGAACTGGCTTTTCAGAGGGAGAAAGCGCAGTAGATCACGCAGCCAGCGTGGCTTTTCGAAAGAGGCAGTCCTTGGCATGGAAGCGAAGCTCGTCGTAGGAAGCAGGACGCGACATTAGCATAGGGAAGTTTTTTCTTACGATGCTCTACGGGTTTTCTGACCTGTCGCCGCAGGGTTGCACGCGGGCTTGCCGACGAAGGGGGGCATCAGATCGCCTTCGCCGGCAAGCCGGCTCCTACGGGGCGTCGGTGGGGGCGTCGGGCGCCAGCAGGCGGGCGCCTGGGCCGGCTTCTCCCAGCACGTCTCCCTGGTTGCGCAGCGGGCAACCTTCCATCGACAGGCAGCCGCAACCAATGCACTGGTTCAGCCGTTCGCGCAGCAGGCTCAGTTGGCGGATGCGTTCGTCCAGTTCGCGGCTCCACTGCTCCGACAGGCGCTGCCAGTCGGCGGCGCTGGGGGCGCGGTCGGCGGGCAGGCTGGCCAGGGCCTGGCCGATCTCCGCCAGGGGAATGCCCAGGCGCTGGGCCACTTTGATCAAGGACACGCGACGCAGCACCGAGCGCGGATAGCGCCGCTGGTTGCCGGCGTTGCGGTTGCTCTTGATCAGTCCCTTGCTTTCGTAGAAGTGCAGCGCGGTCACGGCCACGCCGCTGCGGGCCGAGAGCTGGCCGACCGTCAATTCTTTATGGAGGGCGTCGGGTTCGATCATTGAAAGGGCACCAGAATGAAAAAACAGGCTTGACCTTGACTTAACTAGAGGTTTTACCCTGCCGCCCATTGCATCGCAAGATTCTGTCCGACCGCCGTAGGGAGTAGTTCATGAGCGCCTTCGAGAGAAACCGCAGTTTCACCCAATTGATCGAATTCGAGATCGAACCCCACCAGCAGCAGGCTCTGGTATCGGCTCTGGTCGAGCAAACGGAGCGCCTGGCCCAGGGCTGTGGTGGCTTTTTGAATGCCAGCGTGCAGGCCAGCGACGATGGCCGGCGGGTGCTCAATTACCTGCAATGGCAATCCCGGGAGGCCGGCGAGGCGGCCTTCCGGCGCTTCGAGAGCGGCGAGCAGGATTTCTGGCAGTTGATCCTGGCGCATCGGGCCAAGACCGTGAGCTTCGGTTCATTCCAGGTGCACAGCAGCATTGCCCGCAGCCATGACGATGCCTTGCACTGCCACTGGCCGGACTAGATCGACAGTTGCAGGGTGCGCTCGTTGGGCGCATCGACGGGACGCCGCTTGTTCACCGCCAGTTCGCCGATCTTGATCAGCCGGGTGCGGGTGACGTTGCGGCTCAGGCCCAGCAGGTTGGCGGTGTGGACCTGGTTGTAGTGGCTGAAGCGATAGGCCGCGCGCAGCAGGGCGTCCTCGACTTTTTCGTGCAGGGCGCCGGCCTGTTCCTCGAAGAGCTTGTGGAAGGCCCGCTCCAGCAGGGCTTCGGTGGAATCGTCGTGGCTCGGCTGGCTGTCGTCGGCGCGTTCGATGCGCATGTGGGACAGGCGCAGGTCGCCCTGTTCGATCACGCCGTTGCGGCAGATCAGCAGGGTGTGGTGGATGACGTTTTCCAGTTCGCGGATGTTGCCCGGCCAGCTGTAGCTCTTGAGTTTGTGTTCGGCCTCCTTGCTGATGCTGATGCTGCCGTAGCCCAGGCGCTGGCTGTAGGCCTCGATGAAGTGCCGGGTCAGGGGCAGGATGTCACCGGGACGCTCGCGCAGCGGGCTCAGTTCCAGGCTGACCACGTCCAGGCGGTAGTACAGGTCCTCGCGGAAATGCCCGGCGTTGATGGCCTTTTCCAGTTGGACGTTGGTGGCCGCCAGCACCCGCACGTCGATCGGGATGCTTTTGCGCGAGCCCAGGCGCACCACTTCCCGTTCTTGCAGCACCCGCAGCAGCTTGACCTGGATGGCCATGGGCAAATCGCCGATCTCGTCGAGGAACAGGGTGCCGCCGTCGGCCTCCTCGAACCAGCCGGCCTTGGCGCTGAGGGCGCCGGTGAAGGCGCCTTTTTCATGGCCGAACAGTTCGGCTTCCACCAGGGATTCGGAAAACGCGCCGCAGTTCACTGCCACGAACGGCCGGTTGCGCCGGGCGCTGAGGTTGTGGATATGGCGTGCCACCAGCTCTTTGCCGGTCCCGGTTTCACCGATGATCAGTACGCTGGCTTCGCTCGGTGCCACCTGTTGCAGGTGGGCCAGCAGGGCCTGGGATTTCGGGTCCTCGAACACCTGGGCGGTGGCGCGGATCGAAGTCGCCAGGGCGGGCGAGGGGGGTAGGGTCAGCAGCTGCATCGGCACTCTCCGGAAAATTGGCAACTAGGAGTAGAAAGTCGGGGTTGGCAGGGACTGGTTCAGTGCCCAGTCGCCCAGCTCGTGGAGCTTGTAGTCCAGCGGGTCGTGCAGGGTCTGGGTGCGCAGGTTGCGCCAGTGGCGGTCCAGGCGCAGGGAGGCATGGGTCGAGCGCGCACCGGGGACTTCGAACAGCCGGCTGCACAGGTCCAGGCCCTGGCGGCTGGCGGCGACCTTGGCGGTGGCGATTGCCGTGGCCAGGGGCCCGCGCTCTTCGGCGCTGAGGTTCGGGCCCTTGGCCCAGGCCTGGTCCAGCAGGGCCGCGGCCCGTTCCACCAGCAGGCGGATGCCTTCCAGGGCGACCCAGAACTCGCCGTAGTGGCTGAGGATGTAAGGGTCCTGGCGCACGTCCTGGGCGCTGGACTTATGCCAGACCCGGGTTTCGCTCAGGGTGTACTGCCGGGCTTCCTCGAAGGCGCCTTCGGCGATGCCGAGGAACATGTGGGTGAAGGTCAGTTGGGCGATCAGCGGGCGCAGGCAGGCGAAGGGGGTGCTCAAGGGACCCGGGTCCAGCAGCAGTTCCGATTCCTCGACCCGTACCCGTTCGAAGGTGGCGCTGCCGCTGTCGGTCTGGCGCTGGCCCATGTTGTTCCAGTCGTTGTGCAGGGTGATGCCACTGCGACCGCTGGGGATGGCGGCGATCAGCAACTTGCCGCCGTTGCTTTCATCCACCGCCGAGGCGATGAGCATTTCCGAGTCGCTGGCCCCGGAGCAGAAGCTTTTCTTCCCGGAAAACTCGCGCCAGCCGCCGAGGTTCTTGACCAGGGTGCGGGTGTCCAGCGGGTTGAGGGCGTTGCCCCAGAACCAGTTCTTGCGGGCGGTCTGCTCGAACCAGGGCTGCCATTGCTCGGGCTTGGCGAACAGGCGCACGGTGGCCAGCATCAGGTGATGGAAGCCGAAGACATGGGCGATGGAACTGTCGACCTTGGCGAATTCGCGGACGATGTTCAGGGTTTCGCTCCAGGGCGCGCCCAGGCCGCCGAACTGGCGGGGAATGCTCAGGGCCAACAGGCCGCTCTGGCGCAGGGCGTCGCGTTCGGCCTTGGGGGTGCCGCCGCGCTCGTCGCGTTCGACGGCGGTCAGGGCAAACTCGGCGGCCAGTTGGCGGGCGGTCTGCAAGGGGGACAACAGGGCGCTTTGCGGTTTGGCAGTCACGCGGTGTTCCTCGTGGGTGGCCCTGGCGGGCCAGGGAAAAGTGCTGCGAGTTGCAGGAGCTGGCTTGCCAGCGAAGAGGGCTGGAAGGTCGCCTTCGCCGGCAAGCCGGCTCCTACAACGGCTTTGGGGATTTCAGCGGCGGTTGGGCAGCACGTCGTTGGCGATCATTTCGCCGAACGGTCCGGTGAGGTTGGTCACGCCCCGGCCGGCCAGGCTGGCATAGGGTTCGGGCAACAGCGGGAACACCAGTTCGGCGAAGCGATAGGCCTCTTCCAGGTGCGGGTAGCCGGAGAAGATGAAGCTCTCGATCCCCAGGTCGGCGTATTCCTTGATCCGTTCGGCCACTTGTTGCGGGTTGCCCACCAGGGCGGTGCCGGCACCGCCACGCACCAGGCCGACCCCGGCCCAGAGGTTGGGGGCGATCTGCAGTTGATCGCGGCGACCGCCGTGCAGCGCGGCCATGCGCCGCTGGCCTTCGGAGTCGAAGCGGGCGAAGGATTGCTGGGCGGCGGCGATGGTGTCGTCGCTGATGTGTTCGATCAGCTTGTCCGCGGCTTGCCAGGCTTGTTCCTCGGTTTCGCGCACGATCACGTGCAGGCGGATGCCGAACTTCACCGTGCGGCCCTTGCGGGCTGCGCGTTCACGCACGTCGGCGAGCTTCTGTGCCACGGCTGCCGGTGGTTCGCCCCAGGTCAGGTAGACGTCCACCTGATCGGCGGCCAGTTCGTGGGCGGCTTCGGAGGAGCCGCCGAAGTACAGCGGCGGGGAGGGGTTCTGCACCGGCGGGTAGAGCGCCTTGGCGTTCTGTACGTGCAGGTGCTTGCCTTCGAAGTCCACGGCTTCGCCCTGCAGCACCCGGCGCCAGATCTGCAGGAATTCGTCGGTGACTTCGTAGCGCTCGCTGTGGCTGAGGAAGCTGCCGTCGCCCCGGTTTTCGTCCGGGTCGCCGCCGGTCACCACATTGATCAGCAGGCGCCCGTTGGACAGCCGGTCCAGGGTGGCGGCCATGCGCGCCGAGACGGTGGGGGAAATGATCCCCGGACGGATCGCCACCAGGTAGCGCAGGCGTTCGGTCAGGGGCACCAGGGCCGAGGCGATGACCCAGGAGTCCTCGCAGGAGCGCCCGGTGGGAATCAGCACGCCGTGATAGCCCAGGCTGTCGGCGGCCTGGGCCACTTGCTTGAGGTAGTTGAGGGTGACCGGGCGCGCGCCCTGGGCGGTGCCGAGGAAGTGGCCATCGCCGTGGGTCGGAAGAAACCAGAACACATCCATGACAGTTCCTTAAGCGATTTTCAGCAGGTTGTTCGGTTGCGCGCCAAACAGCGGCGCAGCCCGTTCGGCAGCCAGCTGGATGCGGGCTTTGAGCAGGTCGCTGGTGATCTGGTAGTTGCTGAAGTCGGCTTCGGTTGCGTAGACGCCGATCGGCAGGGTCAGGGCCTGGAAGAAGCTGAACAGCGGACGCAGTTGGTGATCCAGGACCAGGGCGTGGCGTTCGCTGCCACCGGTGGCGGCCAGCAGCACCGGGGTGTTGATCAGGGCGTTGAGATCGATCAGGTCGAACAGGTGCTTGAGCAGGCCCGGATAGGAGCCGCGGTAAACCGGGGCGGCAACGATCAGCAGGTCGGCGTTTTCGATGGCTTGCAGCTCGGCTTCGACCTCGGCCGGCAGTTCCTGGCGCGACAGGGCGCCGCCCACTGGACGGGCGATATCGCCCAGTTCGATCAGGTGGCTGTTGATGGGCAGGTGGTTGGACAGCTCGCTCAACAGGGCCTGGGTCAGCACCAGGGTCCGGGACGGGCGCCAGGTTCCACCGGAGAGGGCAACGACGTTCAGGGGACGGGACATGATCGGTTCCTTTTTAAACAGTGGCTCAACGAGCAATGACAGGTGTACCTGCACTGGAGCAAGAGCTGTACCAACCGGCCAGGGCCCGGTAATCCGGGGGCTTGGCGGGCTGTGCCGGCGCCGGCTGTTGTTGTTCGAGCACTGTTTTGTTGATCGGCTGTTGCCTGGCCAACAGTTGCTCCGACAACAGTTGGGCAACGGGATGTCGCTGTTATAAAGGCTTGTTGTTATTCCTCAAAAGAGCTTGTTTCCATATTTATAGGCCGTTATGGAATATGAACGGGCTGTCCGAGCCCCTGGAAAAGTCGATAGCGACTATCGAGCGGGATGATTTTTGCCACTGACGGTGCGCGAGTAGCCTGTGTTCATTGTTCGCAACCCGCTTCAGGTGCACGTCATGAAGGCTTACTCCGTTGTTCTGCTGCTGTTGATTTCCAGTGTGCTGGCCGGTTGTGCCAGCGCGGGCGCACCGGAATTGCGCCCTTACACGGCCGAGGAAAGTCGCGAGCTGGCGCTGGAAGCCTTGAACCGGCGTGGTCTGTCGTTCGATGCGTACCAGCAGGAAAAAGCTCGGCTGCTGGCGCGCCCTGCAGCGTTCGACCGTCAGGGCGAGATGAGCGCCCAGCGCAATATCAGTCGTCACCAACCGGCCAGTTGATAAAAACTGTACGGGTCAAAGTTTTCAACAACTGTCCGTGAGTTCCGGGTCGGTGCCGGGTTAGGGTCGAGGCTTGATCGATCTAGCCCAGGACCTTGCCCCCATGAGCCTTTCTCCCGACCTGCTGTTGGCGTTCGCGCTGTTTGCCCTGGTCACGTCCATCACCCCCGGCCCCAACAACACCATGTTGCTGGCCTCGGGCCTGAACTTCGGTTTCAACCGCTCTATCCCGCATATCCTCGGCATCAGCTGTGGTTTCTTCGTGCTGGTGCTGGCGGTCGGCCTGGGTCTGGGGGCGGTGTTCGAAGCCTATCCGGTGCTGTACCGCGTGCTGCGTTATGTCGGTGCGGCCTACCTGCTGTACCTGGCGTGGAACATCGCCCGCTCCGGGCCCATGAACGATGATCAGCGGGGCCAGGGGCAGCCTTTGGGTTATTGGGGCGCGGCGGCCTTTCAGTGGGTCAATCCCAAGGCCTGGGTCATGGCGGTGGGCGCCATCAGCACCTACACCCCCTTGCAGGGCTATTTCACCAATGTGCTGGTGATTGCGGCGGTCTTCGCCCTGATCAACGCGCCGACGGTGAGCCTCTGGGCGGCATGCGGCAGCCTGTTGCGCAATGTGTTGCGCAATCCGCGCTGGCTGCGCCTGTTCAATCTGGCCATGGCCGGCTTGCTGGTGATTTCCCTGGCGCCGCTGGTGCTGGAGAACATCAGTTGAGCGGTGCTTCAACGCGTTGCCCCGAGCCTGTTAAGCTGCGTCCCAGGAGCGTTCCTACGCACTTTTAGACGAAGTTGTGCTTCTTTAACTGCATCCGATCGGCTATTGCTCAGCGCCTGCTGTTGACGCGCCGTCCCTGTACGGCGCGTTTGTGCATTCTGCTCTTTGAGCCAATGCCGATCCTGGAACCAGCTCTGCGGGTCTTTCTGTCATGAACAAACGTCCTCTTTATTTCGACTATGCCGCTACCACGCCGGTGGATGAGCGGGTCATTCAGGTGATGCTGGAGTGCCTGGGGTTCAACGCCAACTTTGGCAACCCGGCCTCCAGTTCCCATGCTTTTGGCCAGGCGGCGCGACGCAGCGTCGAGCATGCCCGGCAACAAGTGGCGCAGTTGGTGGGCGCCCAGCCCGAGCAGATCGTCTGGACTTCCGGCGCCACCGAATCCAACAACCTGGCGCTCAAGGGCGTGCTACAGGCCCGGGGGTTGGAAGGCGGGCACATCATCACCAGCCAGATCGAGCACAAGGCCGTACTGGACACCGCTCGCCAGTTGCAGGAAAGCGGTGTGGCGGTGACCTACCTGCTGCCCGATGCGCAGGGGTTGATCAGCGCCCAGGCGGTGAGCGAGGCCCTGAGGGATGACACCGTTGTGGTGTCGCTGATGCTGGTCAACAACGAATTGGGCACCCTCAACGACATTCCGGCGATTGGCCAGGTGGTGCGTGAGCATGGCGCCCTGTTGCATGTGGACGCGGCTCAGGGGGTGGGCAAGGTGGCCATTGATCTTGAGCGCTGGCCGGTGGATCTGATGTCGTTTTCGGCGCACAAGGTGTACGGCCCCAAGGGCATTGGTGCGCTGTATGTCGGAGCGCGGGCGCAGCGACGCTTGCAGGCGCAGATCCATGGTGGCGGGCATGAGGGCGGTTTGCGTTCCGGCACCCTGGCCACTCACCAGATTGCCGCCATGGGGGCGGCTTTTGCCCTGGCCGGCGAGTTGTTCGACGAGGAAACCGCCACCATCGTGCGCTTGCGCCAACGCCTGCTGGAGCAACTGGCGGGGGTGGCCGGCCTGCGCTTGAATGGCAGTGCCACCCAGCGCATTCCCCATACCCTGAGCCTGACGTTCAGCGAGGGTGGCTTTGACGCCGCGGCGTTGAGTGCGTCCCTGGCGTTTTCCGCGACTTCGGCCTGCAACTCGGCCAGCAATGCCCCGTCCCATGTGTTGCTGGCCCTGGGGCATGACCCGTTGCAGGCCGGCCGCACCATTCGCCTGAGTCTCGGACGCTTCACCCGCGAAGAGGACGTGGATCGCGCTGCACAATTGATCAAGGCGTCATGCGCCACTGCTCCGGCATTCTGGGCCGGAGCCCAGTCTTGAGGGGCGAGCGATCTCGACCTTCCATAACAATGATTAAGCCGGTTAAGGAGTCACAATGAGTACCCAGCCAACGTCCCATGGAGTGGTCCCCCAGCGCCTGGCGCATGTGCGTCAGTTGATGAGCCGCGAGGGCATTCATGCCTTGCTGGTGCCTTCGGCCGATCCGCATCTGTCGGAGTACCTGCCGGGTTACTGGCAGGGGCGCCAGTGGCTGTCGGGCTTCCACGGCTCGGTGGGCACCCTGATCGTGACGGCGCAGTTCGCCGGGCTCTGGGCCGACAGCCGTTACTGGGAACAGGCGAGCAAGGAACTCAAGGGCAGCGGCATTGATCTGGTGAAGTTGCAGCCGGGTCAGCCCGGCCCTTTGGACTGGCTGGCGGAACAGACCCCGTCAGGCGCGGTGGTGGCGGTGGACGGCGCGGTCATGGCGCTGGCCTCGGCCCGTACCCTGGGTAGCCGGTTGCAGGAGCGCGGGGCCAGCTTGCGCACCGACATCGATCTGCTGCAGCAGGCGTGGAGCGATCGTCCTGGCCTGCCGGATCAACCGGTCTATCCACACTTGCCGCCCCAGGCCACGCAGAGCCGGGTGGAGAAGCTGGCCAAGCTGCGCGAAACCCTGAGCGAACGTGGCGCGCAGTGGCATTTCATCGCCACCCTCGATGACATCGCCTGGCTGTTCAACCTGCGGGGGGCGGATGTTTCGTTCAACCCGGTATTTGTCTCTTTCGCCCTGATCAGCCAGCAGCAGGCCACTTTGTTCGTGGCCTTGAGCAAGGTCGACCCGCAGTTGCGCGGGGTGCTGGAGGCCGACGGCGTCAGCCTGCGGGATTACACGGAGGTGGCGGCGGCCTTGGCCGCGGTGCCTGAAGGCGCGACGTTGCAGATCGACCCGGCGCGGGTGACCACTGGTTTGCTGAACAACTTGCGTTCGGGGGTGAAGCTGGTGGAGGGGCTCAATCCCACCACCCTGGCCAAGTCGCGCAAGAGCCCGGCGGATGCCGAGCATATTCGTCGGGCCATGGAGCAGGACGGCGCGGCGCTGTGTGAGTTCTTTGCCTGGCTGGAGAGTGCCCTGGGGCGCGAGCGAGTCACCGAACTGACTATTGATGAGCACCTGACTGCCGCTCGTGAACGGCGTCCGGGCTATGTGTCTCTGAGCTTCAATACCATCGCGGCCTTCAATGCCAACGGGGCGATGCCTCACTACCACGCCACTCCTGAAGAACATGCAGTGATCGAGGGCGATGGCCTGCTGCTGATCGACTCTGGCGGTCAGTACCTGGGGGGCACCACCGACATCACCCGCATGGTGCCGATCGGCACCCCGAGCGCCGAGCAGAAGCGCGATTGCACCCGGGTGCTCAAGGGCGTGATCGCCTTGTCGCGGGCGCAGTTTCCGCGGGGCATTCTTTCGCCGTTGCTGGATGCCATCGCCCGGGCGCCGATCTGGGCCGAGGGCGTGGATTACGGACACGGCACCGGGCATGGCGTGGGCTACTTCCTCAATGTGCATGAAGGGCCGCAGGTGATTGCCTATCAGGCGGCTCCAGCACCGCAAACGGCGATGCAGCCGGGGATGATCACCTCCATCGAGCCGGGGACCTATCGTCCCGGGCGTTGGGGGGTACGAATCGAGAACCTGGTGTTGAACCGCGAGGTCGGTACCACCGAGTTTGGTGAGTTCCTCGGTTTTGAAACCCTGACCCTGTGCCCGATCGACAGCCGTTGCCTGGAACCCGGACTGCTCACCCAGGAGGAGCGGGACTGGTTCAACGGCTATCACGATGAAGTGCGTCGGCGCCTTGCCCCGCTGCTGGAAGGCGCCGCGCTGGAGTGGCTGAACCTTCGCACCGCGCCGATCTGAAGGATTGAAGGAAGGCCTCAGCCATGCAATGTGGTTGAGGCCGCAGTCCCTGTCCGTCGCTGCTGTTCAGCCCGTGCTCAAGGCCTCCCGGACAAAGTCCAGGCGGTCCTGGCCGAAGAACAACTGGTCCCCCACGAACATGCTGGGGGCGCCGAAGACACCCCGTTGCAATGCCTGGTCGGTCTGGTCCTTGAGCCGGGCCTTGACCTGTTCTTCATTGCTCAGGTCGAGGATCTGCTGTGGGTCGAAACCGCCTTGCTCCAGGACCTGGGCGACGGTGGTGGCGTCGTTCAGGTTGCGTTTGTCGACCCAGAGGGCACGAAACAGGCAGTCGATGAATTCGACGAAGCGTTCCGGCATGTGCAACTGCACGCCGGTCACGGCACGCATCAGTAGCAGGGTATTGATGGGGAAGTGCGGGTTGAAGTTGAGTTCAACCTGATAGCGCCGGGCAAATCGCGCCAGGTCCTGGAGCATGTAGCGGCCCTTGGCGGGAATGCTGATGGGAGAGGCGTTGCCGGTGCTTTTGAAGACTCCGCCCAGCAGCATGGGGTGGTACTCCAGTTGACTGCCGGTCTGGGCGCAGATGTTCGGCAATTGGGTGTAGGCCAGGTAGCTGGTCGGGCTGCCAAGGTCGAAGAAGAACTCCACTTTCTGGCTCATGTCGTGAACTCTCTGATTGTTGTGGGGCAGTGGCTTACCAGCGTTCGTTCCAGGGGCGCAGGTCCAGCTCGAAGGTCCAGGCATCCCTGGGCTGGCTGTGCAGGTACCAGTAGTTCTCGGCGATGTGTTCGGGGTTGAGGATGCCGTCCTGGTCCTTGAGGGCGTACTTCTCGGGAAAGCTGGTGCGGATGAAATCGGTATCGATGGCGCCGTCGACGATGATATGGCCGACATGGATGTTCAGCGGCCCCAGTTCTCGGGCCATGCTCTGGGCCAGGGCGCGGATACCGTGCTTGGCACCGGCGAAGGCGGCGAAACCGGCGGCGCCGCGGACCCCGGCGGTGGCGCCGGTGAACAGGATGGTGCCGCGTTGGCGCGTCACCATGCGCTTGGCCACTTCGCGGGCATTGAGAAAGCCGGAGAAACAGGCCATCTCCCAGATCTTGAAGTACTTGCGGGCGGTTTCCTCAAGGATGCTGCAGGGCACGTTGGCGCCGATGTTGAAGATGAATGCTTCGATGGGGCCGATCTGGGTTTCGATCTGTTCGATCAGTGCGACCACGTCCTCTTCCTTGCGCGCGTCGCAGGCAAAGCCATGGGCCTGGCCGCCGGTTTGCCGGATGGCTTCCACCAGCGGTTGCAGTTTGTCTGCGCTGCGTCGGGTAACGCAGGCGGTGAAGCCTTGCGCGGCAAAACGCTTGGCGATGGCGCTGCCGGTAGCATCGCCGGCGCCGACCACCAGTACCACTTTGTTGTTGTTCAGGGCTGTAGTCATGGGAGGTTCGCTCTTTAGTAAACGGTCGTTAACTAAACGGACGTTATGCTACGATTTTGCGGTCGTCAAGCCAGCAGGAGAGTGCTTCAGTCATGCGTTATTCAGCCAGTCATAAGCAGGAAACCCGCGAACGCCTGTTGCAGAGCAGTGCGATCCAGGCCAAGAACGAGGGTTTTTCCACTGTCGGTGTGGATGCGTTGATGAAGGCCATTGGTCTGAGTGGCGGGGCTTTTTACACTCACTTCGGGTCCAAGGATGAGCTGTTCGGTTCCATCGTCGAGCGCGAGTTGAGCCAGAGCCTGGAGCGTCTGGGAGGGGAGGGCCCGCAGAATCGGGATAAATTGCGCCGCTGCCTGAAGCAATACTTGAGCGTGGCGCATCTGCAGCAGCCAGGAGCGGGGTGTGCGTTGCCGACGTTGGGCGCGGAGATTGCCCGGGGCAGTGTAGAAGTGCGGCAGGAGGCGCAAGACTGGATCTGTCGTCTGCATCGGGCGTGGGCGCAGACCTTGGGCAGTGAGAGCCTGGCCTGGTCGATTCTGTCGCAGTGCGTTGGCGCGCTGGTGGTGGCACGAATGATGGTGAGCCCGGATATCCAGCAGCAGGTGCTGGCGTCGAGCCATGAGCAGATCATTGGGCAACTGGAGCAGTTGCCCGAAGAGTGAGCGCTAACGCTACTTGCAGATGACGATCATGCTGCGACTGGTATAACCGGCTGGGTTCAGGCCGAAGGGGTAGTCTCCCGGGTCTTCCACGGTGTCACCGGACTTGGCGATCACCTTGTAGCCTTTGGGGCCGCAGGACTGGGTCGCCTTGGTGTAGCACTTGTCCCAGGAAGAGGACAGACCGGAGCAGTTGATGTGGAGCCCTTTCTTGCCTCGTTTGACTTCGGTTTTCGCGGTCGCAGCGCAGCCTGCAATGGCAAGTACGGCCAACAGTATCAAAAATCGTTTCATCCCCGTCCTTATCGCTAGCCTCGGATCTGATGCCCGAGTGTGACTGCATTACCTATGGTTTTTGCGTTTGCGATATCCCTGTCTGACAACTCCATGGCCGACGTTGAGTAGCCGGCTAAACATGGCCTAATTGAGCGCTAATTACCAGAGTTGAATCTTAATCGGCTGCAACGATGGGCTTGGATTCGCGTCGCATGGTCATGGTTGCTCCGACAGAGGCCAGGATGATGCAGGCGATTGCCATCCACTGCGCCAGGGACAGGTATTCGTGCAGAAACAGCAGGCCGGACAGTGCGCCGATAGCCGGCTCGACGCTCATCAGGGTGCCAAAGGTGCGGGCGGGCATTCGGGTCAGGGCGACCATTTCCAGGCTGTAAGGCAGGGCGGTGGACAAGACCGCGACGCCCAGGGCGATAGGGATCAGGGATGGGGTGAGTAATGCGGCGCCGGCATGGACGATGCCTATGGGCGCGACGAAGAGCGCGGCGATCATGACACCCAGGGCGGCGGTCTGGATGCCGTTCTCGGCTCCCGCCTTTTGTCCGAACAGAATGTACAGCGCCCAGCAGACGCCGGCGCCCAAGGCGTAGCCTGCGCCGACCAGGTCGATGGCGGTTGCGCTGGTGCCTGTGGGAATCAGCAATAGCAGGCCGATGATGGCCAGGGCGATCCATAGAAAATCGATCGCCTTGCGTGAGGCGTAGATGGCCACCGCCAGTGGGCCGGTGAATTCAAGAGCGACGGCGATTCCCAGGGGCACGCTTCTCAGGGACATATAGAAGAGGAAATTCATGCCGCCCAGGGCCATTCCGTAGACAACCACAGTGCGTAGGGTCTTGGCAGTGAACTTGGCACGCCAGGGTCTTAATAGAAGCAGCATGATGATGCTGGCGAAGATCAAGCGAAGGGTGGTGGTGCCTTGGGCTCCGACAATGGGGAACATGCTCTTGGCCAATGAGGCGCCCGATTGAATCGAGGCCATGGCGATAAGTAGCAGCCCCACAGGAAATAGGGTCGAGGCAAGGCTGCGTGGTTGGTCGTTCATGCAGGGGATCATCCAGAGTGTGGGGAGGGGCGGGCGCTGGAAGCATGATGCTCAAGTAATGGGAAATGAGCAATATAGTGCGCAAAGTCTTTTTGCGTCTCTATATACGAGGCCGTGGGTAGGGGGGGGCGGGTTTGAATCATAGAAAATTCAAATTAAAGGTTGACGGCAGATTCTACAGGTCTATAATTCGCCCCACTTCCGGCGCAGTCGAAACGGAAAACTCCTTGAAATTCAACGAGTTGCGCGGTTTTCGGCAGCGGTTATACTTCAGTTCATCGAAGCCAGAAGCAGTTGGCAAGGCAGTGTTTTTCGCCTTGTTAACGATTCGATCCTCTCGGTCGAAAGCGGTTGAAAAGAGGTGTTGACAGCAGCGTGTAACGCTGTAGAATTCGCCTCCCGCTAACGAGAGATCGAAAGCGCAAGTGGTTGAAGT
>NZ_QKLN01000022.1:0-62711 GCF_003225665.1 Pseudomonas sp. TKO26 | reverse complement strand
AGCGTCAGAGGTGTATAGGAGCCAGCCCTCGGCAATCCGGTTGCTGGCGGTGATCCAGCTGCGTCCCTGGGACTGTAAGTGGCCGTTTTCTGCCTGGCCCCGCAGCAGCGCGCCGAACACCGGATTCAGGGCATTGGCCTTGATCAAGCGTGCGCTGTGTTTGTCCAGGACCAGCTTTTCGCTGTCGGGATAGGCCACGACATTGCCCTGGTCGTCGAGCAGGGCGATCTCGGTGTCGGGGGTCACCCGATGCTTGGCCAGGGTCGAGGACAGTTGTTCCAGCGTCAGGTCGGCGCCCAGCACTGCCATGTTGCCGCTGCTCAGTGCCAGGGTGGTGCCGACGTTGTTGGTGGAATAGAAGACGTAGGGCTCGGTGGTGATCTGCTCGGTTTCGCTGCGGGCGTTGGAAAACCAGTCGCGGTTGCGCGGGTCGTAGCCGTCCTGTGGGTGCTCCAGGCGGCCGATCATGGAGAGCTGCGAATCGAAGAACAGTGATTGTGAATGTATCCGCCCGGCGCTGGCATTGCGCTCGATGCTCCAGACTTCATAGGCGCTGTCTGCTGGCGCCTGGCGCTGATTGCGGATAGCGGCGTTGCGCAGGGGGCGCACCATGAAGAAATCGCCGTCGGCGTACCCCAGGTACAAAGAGGCCAGGTTCGGGTTGTCCTGCAGTGACTGACTGAACGGCCTGAGCAGTGCCAGGCGTTGCTCCAGGTTGCCGCTCTGGGTTGCCGGATCACCGGCCAGCAGGCGCAGCAGATGGCGGATGGGCTCGTAAGTGGACTTCAGGTCGCCGCGCACATCCTGTTCGATGCGCTGGAAGAGCTTTTCGCTGCTTTGCAGGATGATGCGGGTGGTCTGCCGGTAGTTGTAGATCCCCAGGATGACTCCGGTGAGCAGCATCAGCAGGGTGAACATCACACTGATGTGTATATGAAGAGGAAAGCGACGGAGGGCAGGCGTAGGCGTGCTCGGCATTGCAATTCTCTCCAGAGGCGCATGAGGCTGGGTTCTAGGCCCAAGCATAGTTAAGGCCGACTCTTCTTGCCTTGGCCCGGCGGCTGCAGGTTGACGGTGCTGGCCTGCAGGGCCGGGTGGCGAAGCAATACTGGCCCTTTGATATTTATCTGGCAAGCGCAGGCTTTATGGCGGATTGGTCAGTTGTGGGGCGCTGGTTTTCTGCTCCGCAGCTTGTGCCTTGGGGGGCTGAGATGGCGGCTCATCAAGGTGGCGGTGCAAGGATTGGGCGAAGTGCACCAAGTCCCGGTCCAAGCGGCGGACGGCAGCGGTTATCGCCTCCTGTGCGACAGGTGGCAGGCAAGCCTGTTCCAGAGCCTCGCAACCGGCCTGCAACGACTCGGCCCCGACCATCAGCGCCGAGCCCTTGATCTTGTGGGCCAGGGCCACCAGCGCCCGGGGATCACTGGCCGGGATCCGTTCCAACTGGCGCCGGTCCTCCTGGCAGCAGCGCAGCAACTCGTTGAGCATGCGCCGTGCGAACAGCGGCTTGCCACGGGTCAGGGTGCGCAAGGTGCTGAGGCTGAAGCTGTCGGTCCGAGGCCTGGGCTTGAGGCTTGCCAGCCTGTGGCTCAAGCGCTCCAGGCTCAGGGGCTTGGCCAGACAGTCATGCATGCCGGCGTCTAGGCCGCGCTGGAGCGCTTGCGGGTCGGTGCTGGCGCTGCAACCGATCAGGGTGATCGCCGGCCTCTGCTCGCGTGTTTCGTATTGGCGTATGGCCTCAGCCAGCTGGTAGCCGTCCATCGATGGCATGTTGCAGTCGAGGATCAAGAGGTCGAAGTCGCCCTGGCGCCACAACTCGAAGGCCTGGCGTCCGTCGTCGGCGCAGGTGACCCGGTGTCCGAGGTACTCCAGCTGGCCCTGCAGCAGAGTCAGGCTGGCGCGGTGGTCGTCCGCCAGCAGCACATCCAGTGGCACCGCGGCGGTGGGCAGCGGCTCTGCGGCGTCAGCGGCGGGCTGGGCGGTGCGGCCGCGCAGGGGCAGCCTGACCCGCGCCTCGCAGCCGGGGCCGCTGCGCCCGTGCAGGCTCAGGCTGCCGCCCATCTGCCGGCACAACTGATGACTGATGGGCAGGCCAAGCCCGGCGCTGTTTCGCGGCGACTGGCTGTCGGGGTCAATCTGGGCGAAGGGCAGCAACAGCCCCTGGCGTTGCTGTTCGGGAATGCCGATGCCGCTGTCTTGCACCTGCAACAGCAGCTGGTACCGGTCATGGCTGGCGGCGGGCTGCAACGTCGCCCTGACCTGGATCGTGCCCTGCTGTGTGAACTTGATCGCGTTGCTCAACAGGTTGCCCAGCACCTGCTTGAAGCGCAGAACATCAATCAGCACCTGGGGCGCGGGGCTGGGGGCGTTGAATTCCAGCTCCAGCGCCAGGTGCTTTTGCCGGGCCTGGGCGTCATACACCCCGACCAGCCCTTCGACGCAATCGCGCAGGTCGACCCAGGTCGGGTTCAGGCGCAGGTGGCCGGATTCGATCCGGCTGATGTCCAGCAGGTCATCCAGCAGTTCCTTGAGGTCGCTGGCCGCGCCCAGTGCCAGCTCCAGCGGCGCATGGTTGGGCGAACTATCGCCGGTGCGGCGCAGGACCAGCTCCAGCAAGCCGATCAAGGCGTTCAACGGGGTACGGAGTTCGTGGCCAAGGTGCCCGAGGAAGCGGCTCTTGTTGCGATCGGCCGCTTCGGCGCGCTGCTTGCCGGCCTCCAGGGCCGCCGCCGAGCGGGCCAGCGCTGGCAATTGCCGGCGTTGCTGGCGCAGTTGCCGATAAAGCCGGGCCTGGTTCAGCAATGCGGCCAGCAACAGAAATATCAGGGTCATGATGCCAACGGGCTGGAGCAGGGTCTTGATCATCGCCCGGCCGCCCGCCGTGACCGGGGTATCGATATCCGGCGCCTCATATCAGTTCGTTGCGCCTGGCCATGTCCACCAGTTCATTCATCGAGGTGGTGGCGAGTTTCTGCATGATGCGTTTCTTGTAAGTGCTGACGGTCTTGTGGCTGAGAAACATGCCCGTGGCAATTTCCTTATTGGTCTGGCCCATGGCGAAAAGTTGCAGAACCATCAACTCCCGATCATTCAAGGAGTTGAATTGGGCCAACTCCAAAGTTGCTCCCAGGGCGGTCCGGTCAAGGTGCAGGGCCTGGCTGGGAAAGTAGTTGTAGCCGTTGCAAATGGCCTTGACGGCACTGAGCAGTTCGCTCAGGTCTTCGCGCTTGCACACATAGCCACTGGCGCCGGCGCGCATGCAGCGATTGGCGAACAGCGCCGCGGACTGGGCCGTAAGCACCAGGACGCGCAGGGATTGATGCATGTTGCTCAAGCGCTCCAGCAGCTCCAGGCCATCGAGCTTCGGGATGCAGATATCAAGGATGACCAGGCTGGGTTCGCATTCGCGGACCATTTGCAGGGCGTCGACGCCGTTATCGGTTTCACCAATGATCTGATACCCCTCGTGCTCCAGCAGAATACGCACCGCCATGCGTATCACGGGGTGGTCATCAATGATAAGTACTGAGCCCATGTTGGCCTCCTGCCGAAAAAGGGAAGTCCGAACAGTAGCCCAGCCGCAAGAGTGGAAATAGTTGCGAAAGTGTTGAAAAACCCAATCTAAGACAGGTCTTACAACGAATAAGGGGAGGTATTACAGCCGTTTGGCAGTCACGTGAAGTTAAGGCGGGATCTATGGGGCGTACAGTGCCCTTGAACGCAGGACGCGGGACCGGCGCCAGTCCGTGCAGGCCGCCCCCCGCGAAGAGGGCGGCCCGGGCCTCATGGTGTTTTCTGATCGATGCCGGCTTGCAGCAGCTGGCTGTCGGTATGGCCGCCGATCCGCAACGGACCGAGGTTGAACACCTGGTCGTTGCGGGTGGCGTCATCCTGTTTGCGAGTCAGTTCGGATGCGCTGCCCAGGGCAACGTTGACCGGTGACTTGGACAGGTTGGCGCCGACATCCACGCGCAACTCCGAGCCGGAAAGATCGGTGCGGGCGACCTTGGAATCCCCCAGGTCGACACGTCCTTGGCTGGCGCCGATGCGGGCTCCGGTGAGCCGGGTTTCGCCGCTGACCTTCAGGTTGACACCCTGCTGGGTGCTGATCCCCGAGGCCTGCTCCACGCGGTTCTTGCTCTCGTGGCTGAGGTTCAGGTTCAAGGTCGGGGTATAGGAGGTCTGACCGCTCTTGTCGCCAAACAGCACGCCTTCAGCGGTATTGGCCACCTTGCTGCCGGCGGTGTTTTTCTCGCTGACCGAATAGCTGTCGCTGGTTTTCGGCCAGAAACGCTCTTTCAGGCTGGAGAAGCGATTGCCCAGGGCGTCGGCCTTGTCGGCCAGGTAGTGCTTGGCCTTGTCCACGCCGTTGCCAAAGGCACCGCGTGGCTCCGGGTTGACGTCGTAGCTGCCGCTGCGACTGAGTTTCTCCCCCAGGCGCTCCTTGGCGTCGCTGGCCTTGGCGACCAGGCTGTCCTTTGCCGAGCCGAGTTTGTCGACGCTCTTGTCGACTGCGTTCTCCAGCTTTTCCCGGTGCTTGTCGAAGCCTTTCTCGGCCTGGGCCTTCAGGTCGTTCTTCAGCGGACCGGCCGGCTTGGTCAGCTTGTCCACCAGTCCTGGCTGGTTCTTCGCCACTTCCAGCTTGGCGTCGATATTGACCTGGGTGCTGCGCAGCCGGTCCTGGCGGCTTTCGATGTCGAGGTTGCCACCGATGACGCCGTCGAGCCGTTGCGCCTCGATGTTGGCCCCGGCCAGGCGCACGTTGCCAGCGCTGTCGAGGGTCACTTGGCCGGCCTTGATCAGGCTGTTGTGCTGGGTGCTGCTCTGGCGCTGGTCGACGTCGATCTTGGCCCGGGCATTGATCCCGCGGTCGACTTTCGGCGAGTCGTGCTCACCGGCATCGGCCAGGGTGGTCTTGCCCATGCTGCCACCGGCGCCCAGGGTCAGGCCCCAGTTGTTGTGGGCCTGGGTGGACTGTGCCGATTCCTGGAAGATGCCGCCTTGGGCCGCCTCCAGCACAACTTTGCCAGCGTCGATTCGCGTGCCCTGCAGGTGAATCGCACTGTCGCCCGCGGCGCTGCTTGTCAGGTGGGCCTGGCCCTGGCTGTAGAGCTGGGCGCCGCGCTGGCTCTGGTCGTTTTCATTGACCCGGCCGATGTTGAAGTTGGCGCTGAGGTTGACGCTCTTGCCGCTGCTCTGCTCGCTGCTGGTCTTGCTGCCACCGGCCGTGAAACCCCCTCCGAGGTTGCTGCCCTGGCTGTGGTGGGTGTCCACCGCGGCTTGCAGATCGAGCTTGCCGCCAGCGTCCAGGGTGATGTCGCCGGCGGGATGCGAAGCGTTGCCGATCTGCGTGCCTTGCAAGGTCAGGTCGCCGGTGCTCTTGAGGTTGACCGGTCCCTGGCCCTGGAGGCTGGCGACCCGCGCCTGGCTGTCCTGTTGCTCAAGGCTCTTGTGATCCAGTTGCAAGCCGGCGCCGACATTGAGGTTGGTGCCGCTGCTACCGGGCGTGGTGCCCAGGGTCAGGGAGGCATCGCCACGCAGGCTGGAGTTGTTGCTGCTCTGGCGGTCGTTGGCTTGATTGAGCGCCAGCTTGCCGCCGGTATCGATGTCGACGCCGCCCAGGCCGCCATTGAACTGGCTGCCTTCGAAGCCGGCATCACCGGTGACCTTGATGTTCACGCCTTGGCTGCCGGCGTAGCTGCCGACCTGGGCCTTCTCGGAGCTGCTGGTGACGTTGCTGCTGCCACCGGCACCGCTGCCACGGATGTTCAGGTCTTCACCGGTATTGGTGTAGACCCGCACGCCAACCTTGGCGTCCACCGCCTGTTCGCTAGCGCTGTGGGTATCGCTGGCGGCACTGGCCAGCAGGCTGCCGGCGTTGATCTGCACGGCGCCGTCGGTGGCGCGGTACTGGGTGCCCTGGTCCTTGAGTTGGCCGTCGGCCTTGACCGTGACCTGGGCGCCGCTCAACTGGCTGACCACGGCGGTGCTGGCGCTTTCGTTGCGCTGACGGTTCTGGTGGCTGACGTCCACATCGAGCCCGACATTGGGCTGTTCCAGGGCATCGAGTACCCCAGGCTGGTGGAACTTGCGCTGGGCCACGCCCTGGATGGCTTTTTCGATGGGGCGGGTGACGCCCTTGTATTCGACGTTGGCGCCGACATCCACCGCCCAGTTGTTGTCCTTGTGGCTGCTGCTTTCGCGGTTGTGCGCGGCCTGGTTGTCGATCTCGGCAGCCTTGACCTGCAATGCACCGCCGGCCTTGACCTGGGCGCCTTCGGTGGTCAGGCGGTTACCGGCGTTGATGGTCAGGTTGCCGCTGGCAGCGATGTTGCTGGTCTGGGCAGTGTTCTTGCTGCTGCTGTCCTGGCTGCTGTTGTGGGCCACTTCCAGGCCGTTGCCAGCGCGGTCCAGGCCGCCGGTGTAGTAGAAGCCGCCACCGGTGGTGGTGCTGTCGCTGTGCTGCTGGGTTTGATTGTCCGCGGCCAGCAACTGCACATTCTTGCCGCTCAGGCTGGCATCGCCGGCCGTGGCCGCAAGGTCGCTGCCTTGCACCTTGAGGTCCTCGCCGGCGGTGACCGCCAGGGTGCCGCCGGTAAGGCTGGAGGCCTGTTGCCGGGTGCTGTCGCTGCTGTCGTTGCGCTGCTGATCCTGGTAGCGCACCCCGGCCCGGTACTGGCCGGTGCCTGGAGCGTTTTCCTTGGCGTAGGCGTCGAAGCCGCGCTTCTGGGTGCTGCTGCTGTCGTGCCGGGTGTCTTCGGCGGCCGCCACCTTGACCGTGCCCTTGGCGCTGGCGTCCAGTGCTCCCGTCGCGGCGACCTGGGAGCCGCTGATGTTCAGGTCCTTGGCGCTCTGCAACTTGAGGTTGCTGTCCGAACGCAGCTGGCTGCCGACGGTGGTGCTGCCTTTGCTCTGCTGACGGCTCTCATCCTTGGCGATACCGAAGAATTTGCTGTCCTTGCTGTGGTTGTTGCTGTGGGAGGTGTCTTGCACGCCGTCGATGGTCAGCGAGCCCTGCTCACTGATGACGCTGGCCTGGGTGCCGCCCCGGGCCTGGCTGCCGCTGATGCGCACGCTGTCGGCGCGCACGATCAGCTTGCCGTCGGCGTTGACCTTGCTGCCCTGGTTCTCGGTCTTGCCCTGGTCGCCGTCGGCGGTCTTGCCAAAGAAACCACCGCCCACCAGGTCGCCGGAGTAATGCTGGTTGCTCTGGCTCTGCTGGCGGCTGGCGCTGGTGATGTCGACGTCCTTGGCGCTGAGCAGGATATCGCCCTGGCTATGCAGCTCGGCACCTTGCAGTTGCAGTTGCTGCTTGCTGGT
This sequence comes from Pseudomonas sp. TKO26, assembly GCF_003225665.1. NCBI lineage: Bacteria > Pseudomonadati > Pseudomonadota > Gammaproteobacteria > Pseudomonadales > Pseudomonadaceae > Pseudomonas > Pseudomonas sp. TKO26. The sequence goes on along the minus strand of NZ_QKLN01000022.1, from coordinate 55,391 downwards.
CAGGTCCAGTTGCTGGCCGCCCTTGAGCTGGCTGGCGACGGTGCGTTGCTGGCTGCTGGAGTTGTCCCAGTTTTCCTTCCACAGGTGCTTGCGGTGCTGGCCCTGGTCGCGCTGGGTGTGGGTTTCGGTGGCGGCGGTCAGTTGCAGGTCGCCGCCGCTGCGGGCGCTGAGGTTATCACCGGCTTCGACGCTGCTGCCGTGGATCCGGGTATTGGCGCCGGACTTCAACTCGGCGTCATGCTGGGCCAGCACCTTGTTCCCGTGCTGGCGTGTTTCGCTGTCGGTCTGGGTAGCGTCGTAGGTTTCCCAGGTGATGCCGATGGTGCTCTTGTCCCACTGCTGGCGTTTTTCCTGGAGCTTGCGGCTTTCGATGCTGCTCAGGGTGAGGTTGCGCCCGGCATCGAGCTTGACGTTGCGGCCGCTGACGTCGGTAGCGGCCAGGGTCAGGTCCTTGGCGCCGTGCAGTTCGATGTCGCCCTGGCTGCGGACCCCGGCGCGAATCGCATCGAGGCTGTTGTCCACGGCCTCGCCGCGGATGTCCAGATCGCCGGCGGAGCTCAGCTTGACTCCGTCGCGGCCGTCTACCTGGACCGCGCCAACGCGGACTCCGGCACCTTCAGCGGTGCTGACGATATTGATCCGCCCGGCCTGCATGGCGCCGAACAGGCTGGCGTCGATGCGCTGCTCCTGGGTGCGGCTCGCCGGGTCGACGTTGCGTACCTGGCCGCTGGGGTAGTCCAGCTGGTTGCGGCCGACGGTGACATTCAACTGCTCCCGGGCGCTGAGGCTGCCCTGGCTGTCGATGCGCGGGGCGATCAGGTTGATCGAACCCTCGGCGTTGCGCAGGCCGCCGTTGTGGATATCCAGCTGGCCCCGGGCATTCCGAGTGTTGAGCCCTTGCAGCTTGCCGTCCTGGAGCTCCGGGCGACCCACCACCAGGCTGGCGTTGGGGGTGTTGATGAAGCTGCCGCCATTGACCGAGATGCCGTTGGGGTTGGCCAGCACGAAGTCGGCGGCGCGACCGAAGATTTCCTGGGCGCCATTGAGTTGCGAGGCGTTGCGGCTGATCACCTCGTTGAGGATCACGCTGGCCGCCTGGCCCTGGAGTTGCGCGTTGGCCGCCAGTTGCCCGGCCAGTTGCGATTGCCCGGCCTGCAGGGCGTTGTTCAGCACCACGCCCTGTTGCCCGACGTTGTAGTCCAGGAACTGGTTGTGGGACAGGCCGCCGGCATTGGGCGCGACGATGTTGACGATGGGCACGCCGCCCTGGTTTTGCAGTTGCGGGGTGCCGCCGGGGCCCTCGACCACGGTGATCCCGCCGGCCAGGGCCAGGGGCAGATGGGACACCAGCAGCAGGCCGGCGATGGTCCAGCGCAACCTGCCCTGGGGCGAAAGGTTGAAACGGTGAGTGTTGTCAGGCATGAGAACCTCGTTCTGATTGGGTGAGCCGGGCGTTGCCTTCTAGGGGGGCGACGGCGCGTGGTGCTCAGGTTCATCGGGTAATTCAGGCTAATCGGCGGTTGATCAAATCTGCAGGCTGAACCTCGCCAGCCAGACTTCCGGTTCCGTTCGGAAACCTTGCGGGGTGTTGAGGCTGCGTTGGTAATCCAGGTCGACCTGGAAGTTTTTCCAGGCCAGGTTGAGGCCCAGGCTGGCAGCGCTCAGGTGCCGACTCTGGGCACCGTGTTCGGCCTTGATCCAACCGTTGTCCAGGCCCAGGCGCGGGGTGAGCTTGAGCGGCAGGTCGCTGTTGAGCGGCAGGCGCAAGGTGTTGCGCCACACCGCGCCGATGGCGCCGGAGGCACTGTTGAGGCGGTAGCCGCGTACCGCCGAATCATCGGTGCCCAGCAGTTGTTCGATGGCCGGCAGCGGGTCCGGGCTGTACCGCGCCGAGAGCTGGCTCTGCCACTGCCAGCGCTGGTTGCCCCACTGGCCGTTGCGCCACTGGCTGAGGCCGGCGCGGTACTTGCGAAACTGCGCCTGGGGCAGATTGCGTTGCACCTGCTGGGAATCTCGGTCGGCGCCGAACCAGGTCAGGCCCTGGGCGTAATTGACATCCAGGTTCCACACCGCGCTGTCGAGCCAGAACAGGTTGAGCCCGGCCTCGGCCACGGTCAGGGTCGGGCTCTGGATCTGCAGGTGGGCCTTTTGCAGGTAGCTGTCGACGTCCTTGTAGGCCAGTTGCAGGTTGGCGCTGAGCTGGTGGCTCTGGTCGCGCCACAGCACCCGGTCGGCCCGGCCGCTGACCATGTCGGTGCGGCCGCTGTTGTACAGGGTGGTGCGGGCCAGCTTCAGCGGTGCGCGGTATTCGGCGTGGCTGGCGAACAGGCTGTAGGTCCAGTAGCCATAGGGCACCGAGTAGAACAGGCTGCTGCTGCGGCTGTAGCGCGGGCCGTGGTTGAGGGTGTCGCTGTAGTTCAGGTTCAGTGCGTCGTTGATCTGCAACGGGCTGTCGAGGTTGAGGTTAATCGACTGGCGGTCACGCCCGGTGCCGGCGCTGCCGAGGTTATCCACACCCAGGCCGAGGCCCCAGCGCGCGGCGCTGCTGCGCGAACGCAGGATGATCCGCGAGGCGCCGGGCTGGCTGCCGGGGGCGATGTCGGCGGTCAGGTCCAGGGAGCGCAGGCGGTTCAACTGATCCAGGCCCTGTTCCAGGTCGCGCAGGTTCAGCGGCTTGCCGAGCATGCCGGGGAAGGCTCCACCCAGGGACACCGGCAGGCTCTGGTCGGCCAGTTCGATGGCTTCGACGTAGCCTTCCTCCACCAGGATATCCAGGCTGTGCCCGGCGGCCGGGGCGCTGGCCAGGTACGGGCGGCTGGCAATGTAGCCGGCCTCGACATAGAGGCGAGTGATGGCCGCCAGCAGCTGGTTGATCTGATTGACCCCCATGCATGGCGCCACATACGGCTTCATGGCGTCGTTGAGCCGGGTTTTGTCGAACAGGCTGACACCGCCGATGCGGGTGCCGCTCAAGGGCCAGCAGCGCTCGTCGCTGGCGGGCTGCCGGGGCAGGTCGGGGCTGGCCGGAGTGCTGCTGAAGCTGCCGCGCTGCATCTGCCGCTGGCGCTGTTCCAGTTGCAATTGTTGCAGGTCGCGTTGCTGTTGCTGTTGCAGGCGCAGGGCTTCCTGGCCCGGTTGCACGTCGGCCAGGGCCAGGGCCGGGATCAGCCAGGTCAGGCCCAGGAGCAATCCCAGGCTCCCGTTGCCCAGCGGTGGGAGGCAGTTGGTGCGTGATGAACAGGGCACTTGGCGTCCTTACTGTAAAAAGACCAAGTGACGAACAACAGAAAAGCCGATCGTTGAGGCTCAACTAGTGACGTCGCTTTAAGTTCTGCACTGTGAATATGAGAGGCCGTCGATAGCTATATCGGTGGCCTGTCTTCAAGTGCTCGCGAGTGACAATTCCTGAGTGAGAGCCGGGTGCTTCAATCTTGATTCAGGTATGACAAAAGGGTTGAGTGAGTTGCAGTGGAAACGTTACAGCGCAGTGTGAAATTAATTTTTCCGAGAGCGGTCAGCGGGGAAATATCTTGTTGAAATCGAGACTATCCGAAACTAAAAACTGGATTTGTACGTAAATTGTAAATGCATAGAAAGCTAACAAAAAAACCTGCCGGCCTTGATTGGCAAGGGGTTCAGGTATTTCGTGAGAATCTGCAAAGGTAGGATGTTTGGTTGAATCAAGAGCAGGTGTTGGATTTTGTGAAAGGCTCCCGATATCTGTGAACCAGGCACTGAGTGTCTAGGGCTAGTTGCTCTTTCTATCTGAGTACTTGCTCTAGTCTCGTTGTTCGTTAATTGAAGTCATGTTGCTCGGGGAATACCTTAGATTTGGATGTCCTGAAGGACATGCCCGTAATGCCGAGTATTCTTCCTCTGGTACTGGCGTATATCCGGAGTTTGCCGGCCGCTGTTGCGGCGGTCGGGCTAGGGGAATCCCTTAGTTGCCGATTGGATGTTGCAACTCATATCAAGTGCCTGGCGCGGCCGCCAGGCACTTGTGGGGCGAGGGTCATTGCGGGCTTGAGCGCCCGGTCATTTCCCGGGCCATTTCACTGGCGTAGCTGTCGGTCATGCCGGCGATGAAATCGATCATGCGCAGGAATGAGGTGTGCAGCGGCCAGTTCGGGTCCGGCGCGTTGTTGCCCAGCAGATCGAGGATCCGCCGGTTCTTGAACGACGGAGTCTTGCCGCCGTGCTGCTCCAGTGCCGCGCCGCAGAACGAGTTCAGCAGGATCTCCAGGGTGGTGTAGGCGCCGATTTCGTGCAGGGTCTTGCGCTTGTCCTGGAAGATCTTGCGCCGTGCCACGTCCTTGGCATTGAGCACACAGCGCTTGGCCGGGCCATGCATGTGTTCCACCAGATCGCCAGGCAGGGTGCCGGCCAGCAGGGCGTCCTGCTGTTCGACGAAGGCCCGGGCGGCGGCGTTGGTCAGGTGCTCGATGGCCTTGCCCCGCAGGATCGCCAGGCGCCGCCGGCGCGAATCCCTCGGGCCCAGCTGGCGATAGGTTTCCGGCAGGTCGTCGCCCACCAGCCCCAACAGCAGGGACTCGACTTCGGCGTACTCCAGCAGGTCCATTTCCAGTCCGTCTTCCAGGTCGATCAGGGCGTAGCAGATGTCGTCCGCGGCTTCCATCAGGTACACCAGCGGATGCCGGGCCCAACGCTGTTCCTCCAACTGCGGCAGGCCGAGCTTGTGGGCGATCTGTTCCAGCAGCGGCAATTCGCTCTGGTAGCAGCCGAACTTGTGCTTCTTGTAGCCCAGTGAATCGGCGTGGCGCGCGGTCCAGGGGTACTTGAGGTAGGTGCCGAGGGTGGCGTAGGTCAGCCGGGTGCCACCATCGAACTGGTGATATTCGAGTTGGGTGAGGACCCGGAAACCCTGGGCATTGCCTTCGAAATTGAGGAAGTCCAGGCGTTCGGCCTCGCTCATCGCGTCCAGCCAGCCGCGCCCGGCGGCCTGCTGGAACCAGTGGCGGATGGCGTCTTCGCCGGAATGGCCGAAGGGCGGGTTGCCGATGTCGTGGGCCAGGCAGGCCGACTGCACGATCATCCCCAGGTCGCTGGGTTCGCACCAGTCAGGCAGGGCGTCGCGTAGCGTCTCGCCGACGCGCATGCCCAGGGAGCGACCGACGCAACTGACCTCCAGGGAGTGGGTCAGGCGGGTGTGGATATGGTCGTTGCTGGACACCGGGTGCACCTGGGTCTTGCGCCCCAGGCGGCGGAAGGCACCGGAGAAGATGATGCGGTCGTGGTCTTTATGGAAAGGGCTACGGCCGAGTTCTTCCGGGCTGTGCACTGGCTTTCCGAGGCGTTCGCGGTTGAGCAGGGTCTGCCAATCCAAGGCGGGGTCACTCCGAAAAAAAACTGAAGGGCAGAGCTTCCGGGTTCCCGGGCGCCGCCGCAAGAGGCGCATGGCTTGCGCTGGTGCATCCATATGGCCGACGCCTTCGCTGGCAAGCCAGCTCCTACGCGGAAATGGCGTGGCCTGCGCCCCACCTGCAGGAGACGGCTTGCCGGCGAAAGGGCCCGCAGCCTGTGCACCCATCGCGTCGCTGCGCTCGCCGGCAGGCGGGACGGGGTTACAGGCCGGCGGCGTCGATGTCGATCAGCAGCAGGCGCTGGCCGTTGTCGAAGAACTGGCCGGCGGTCAGGCAGTACTGGTTGCTGGTGGCGTCGCGGTAGGTACTGGACAGGGTCAGGCGCCGTTCCTCCCAGCCTTCGGCCAGCAGGTGATAGAAGTACGGGCGCCAGGACCAGTTGTGGCCGACGTAGCTGCTGTCGGCCTGCCAATGGTTGTGGCGCCACTCCAGATTCGGCGTCAGTTGGGTGCCGTGGCGATCGCACTGGTAGAAGCGCAGCAGCCAGGGAAACGCCTTGACCTCGGGCAACTGGCTGATGGGCGCCTGGGCCTGGGCCCAGGCTTGCAGCAGGTGCATCAGTTCCGCCAGTTGCAGGCGCATGTGCATCAGGCGCTTGCGTTCGGCCAGCTTGTGCCGCACGTAGCGTTCGCGCAGGCGGGCGAAGGGCTGGACGAAGGCATCGCTGGCGAACAGCTGTTCCTGGGCCCCGGCAAACAGAAAGCCCTGGACATAGCGCGAGCCGCACTCCAGGGCGAAATCCAGCTCGGCCTCGGTTTCCACCCCTTCGGCAATGATCCAGCAACCGGTCTTTTCCGCCATCTGCGCCAGGGCCTTGACCACGTCGCTGCTGGGGCCGCCGCGGGCGGCAGCCTGGAACAGGCGCATGTCGAGCTTGAGGATGTCCGGTTGCAGCGCCAGCACCCGGTCCAGCTGCGAGTAGCCGGCACCGAAGTCGTCGATGGCGATCCGCGCCCCGGCCTGGCGGTAGCGCGCCACCACTTCGCTCAGACGCTGGCTGTTGCCCCCCAGCTCGGTGATTTCGAAGACGATGCGCCGCGGGTCGACAGCGTGGTGCTGGATCTGCCTGAGGCTCGGCAGGGCCTGCCCGGGCCTGAGCCGACTGATCCAGCGCGGGGAGATATTCAGGCTCAGGAACCAGTCCGCCGGGGCCTCGCGCAGGCGCCGCAGGGCGTCATCGCGGATCAGGCGATCAAGGCGTCGCAAGGCGCTGGAAGGGGTACGCGGATCGGCGAACAGCGGTCCCACCGACGTCAACTGGCCATTGCCCTGGCGCAGGCGGCCCAGGGCTTCGACTCCGGCAATCCGCCCGGTGGCGGTATCGATGAACGGCTGGAAGCAGGCGAGCGGTTGCCCGTCGATCACAGAGCCTCCTTATAAGATTCTTGTGGGTAGGGAGTCTTGGCTGCCGGGTGGACAGGCAGGAGTCGGCCCCTGGGTAAAGGGGCCGATCGGGGTTGCATAGCAAGAATGCAGCCAGGTGTGGAACCGCCAGTGACAGGTCGGTTGCGCGGGGTTGATCAGGGCTTGCGCGAGGCGCCTTGCAGCGCCAGCCGGATCAGCGGCAGCAGGCTGGTGCCCAGGCGCACCAGGCGCGTGAGGCCACCGGTGCCGCCGCTCTTGGCGCCCTTGCCGGTGAGGAACCCCAGCAGGGTCACCACCGCCACGCCCCAGAGTGGGGCGTGCTTGATGCCCAAGCCTTCCTGCCAGCTACGTCCAAGGCCGCGCATCCGTTGCAGGGGTTGCAGCAGTTGCTGGGACTCGTGGCGGATTTCCTGGCGATGCATTTCCATGCGCAGGCGGATCAGTACCTTGCGCATTTCCCGGCGTGAGGTGTTCTGCGGAATGTCGGGCAGTTTCATGGCAGCAGGCGCTCCCGATCGTTGGCCAGCTCTTCGAGCGTGGCGTTGAAGGGCGAGGATTCATCGAAGATCGCCGCTTTCAGGCGCAGGCCGCAGAACAGCGCCGCCAGGGCGTAGAACACGCACAGGCCGATGATCCCGGCCAGGCGATAACTGTCCCACAAGAGGATCAGCACCAGCGCCGACAGCCCCACCAGCAACAGCAGGGCAAACACCAGGGCCAGCCCGGCGAACAGCAGCAGGCTGACGGTGCGGGCTTTCTGCTCCTGCAACTCGATGCCGAACAGCTCTACGTGGCTGTGCAGCAGGCCCAGCACCGCGGCTCCCAGACGCCGGGAGGAGGCGCTTGGACCGCTGCCGGAGGAAGTGGATTCGCCGATAGCCATATCAGCGCCGCGTCGCCAGCAGGCCGATCAGAAAGCCCACGCCGGCTGCGATCCCGACCGACTGCCAAGGGTTGCTCTGCACGTAGTCCTCGGCGGCGGTGACGGCGGCCTGGCCGCGCTGGCGCAGGGATTCCTCGGTCAGTTGCAGGGTTTCCCGGGCCTTGAGCAGGCTGTCGTGGATCTGTTCGCGCAGTTCATCGGCCTGGTCGCCAGCCAGGGTCGCGGTGTGTTCCAAGAGACGCTCCGTGTCACTGACCAGTGCCTGAAAATCCGCCATCAGTACTTCTTGAGCCGTCTTCGCCGTTTTGCTGGCCATGGTTGTTTCTCCGTTGATTGCGTGTGTGAGCTATGAGTGTGAGCCCTGAGTGAAGGTTCACTGTAATTGCCTGGTACAGCTTTTGCTTTGTCCTGGTGCGCAAGACATGAGGCTTGCGCCGAAAACGAGCGAGGGTGGCGCGCTAGCCCGCGTAAACCCTGGCCGAAAAATCACAACCTTAAGGTCAATCTGCTTTCCGTGGTCCTGCGTCCGCTGCCTGGCGCGCCAAAACGGTTCACCGGCAGCGCGGATCGCGCGCCCCGGGGCCAACTTGGTGCAAGGTCGGCTGCAGGGCGCGGGAGATGATGGCCGATTTCGGATCTGCCTACTCCATGGAAAATCTGCAAAGCGCTGTGGACACCCTGGTCCACGGTTCCAACACCCTGTTCATCCTGATCGGGGCGGTCATGGTCCTGGCCATGCACGCCGGTTTTGCCTTCCTTGAAGTGGGCACCGTGCGGCTGAAAAACCAGGTCAATGCGCTGTCGAAAATCCTCAGTGACTTCGCCGTCTCGACCCTGGCCTATTTCTTTATAGGCTATTGGATCTCCTACGGCGTGAGCTTCCTGCAACCGGCAGCGGTGATCAGCGCCGATCACGGCTATGGCCTGGTGAAGTTCTTCTTCCTGCTGACCTTCGCCGCGGCGATCCCGGCGATTATCTCCGGGGGCATCGCCGAGCGCGCGCGTTTTGTGCCGCAATTGTGCGCCACGGTGCTGATCGTGGCCTTCGTCTACCCGTTTTTCGAGGGGCTGGTGTGGAACGGCAACTTCGGCGTGCAAGCCTGGTTGCAGCAGCGCTTTGGCGCCGGGTTCCATGATTTCGCCGGGTCGGTGGTGGTGCACGCCATGGGCGGCTGGCTGGCGCTGGCGGCGGTGCTGTTGCTGGGACCGCGCAACGGCCGTTATCGCGACGGCAAGCTGGTGGCCTTCGCGCCGTCGAGCATCCCGTTCCTGGCTCTGGGGTCGTGGATCCTGATTGTCGGCTGGTTCGGCTTCAACGTGATGAGCGCCCAGACCTTGCAAGGGGTCAGCGGCCTGGTGGCGGTGAACTCGCTGATGGCCATGGTCGGTGGCACCGTGGCGGCATTGATTGTCGGGCGCAATGACCCGGGCTTCCTGCACAACGGGCCACTGGCCGGGCTGGTGGCGATCTGCGCCGGTTCGGACCTCATGCACCCGGTAGGAGCCCTGGTGACCGGGGCGATTGCCGGGGCCTTGTTCGTCTGGTGCTTCATCGCCGCCCAGAGTCGCTGGAAGATCGACGACGTGCTCGGGGTCTGGCCGTTGCATGGCCTGTGCGGGGCATGGGGCGGGATTGCCTGCGGGATCTTCGGCCAGAGCGCGTTGGGCGGCTTGGGTGGGGTCAGCCTGGCCAGTCAGGTGTTCGGCACCGGCCTCGGGGTGCTGGTGGCGCTGCTGGGCGGCTTTGCCGTGTATGGCCTGATCAAGGCCGCCTGCGGGTTGCGCCTGACTCAGGAGCAGGAGTACTACGGCGCCGACCTGTCGCTGCACAAGATCGGGGCGGTGAGCCAGGACTGAGATACCGGCGGCCTGGGCGGCGCGACGCCCAGGGCCATGGCAGGGCGGCCTCAACCGCCCTGCAGGCGGGCTTCGCAGGCCTCGATCGCGGCTTGGGAGCCGGACACCAGTACCCGGTCGCCGGCCTGCAGGCGCGGTGCCGGGTTCAGCGGCAGGTCGCTGCCGTTGCGTTGCACGCCTTGTACATCCACTCCCAGGGCTTCCAGGCCGAGCTCTTGCAGCAGCCGGTTGCAGGCGTGGGCGTCGGCGTCCAGGTTCACCGCGTGCATCTGTACCGCCGGCGGCTCGTGATTGTCCTGGGTGGTGCTTTGCGCGCCGTGGTAGAAACCGTGCAGCAGGCGATAGCGGCTGTGGCGCACGTCGTCCACGCTGCGTTGTACCCGCTGTTCCGGCAGGCCGAGCATGATCAGTGCGTGGGAGGCCAGCATCAGGCTCGACTCCAGCAATTCGGGCACCACTTCGTTGGCACCGGCGGCCTTGAGTTCGACCAACTGGCTGTCGTCCCGGGTCCGCACCAGGATCGGCACGTTGCGGTCCAGGCGCCGCGCGGCCTTGAGTACCGTCAGGGCAATGTCGGTCTTGTCCACGGCAATCACCAGCAGGCGGGCCCGCTCCAGGCCCACCGCGGCCAGCAGGTCGCTACGGCGGCAATCGCCGTAATGCACGCAGCTCTCTGCCGCCGAGGCTTCCTGGACCCGCACCGGATCATCGTCCAGGGCAATGAAACGCAGTTGCTCGTGACGCAGGAAGCGCCCGATGGACTGGCCGACCCGGCCATAGCCGCAGATCACCACATGGCCCTGCAGTTCGGCGTTCTGCGCGCTGATTTCCTCCAGCTGCGCGGCCTGGTTGGGCTTGCGGTGCAGGCGCGCGGTGATCATTGGCGCGGCCCGCAGCAACAGGGGGGTCAGCAGCATCGAACTGAAGGTGGCGGCCAGCAGCAGGCTGCTCAAGTGGGACGGGATCATCTGGGTCAGTTGCATCTGCGCCATCAGGGCGAAGCAGAATTCGCCGCCCTGGGCCAGGGCCAGGCCGCTGCGCCAGGCCGTCTCGCCGTCGCTGCCGCGCAGCTTGAGCAGGATCGCCACCACGCTGCCCTTGATCAGCAGCAGGGCCAGGGTCAGGCCGAGGATCAGCAGGCTGTGATCGATGAACAGTTGCAGGTCGATGAGCATGCCGATGCTGACGAAGAACAGTCCCAGCAGGATGTCGCGGAACGGGCGGATATCGGCTTCGATCTGGTGCCGGTAATGGCTTTCTCCCAGCAGCATGCCGGCGAGGAAGGCGCCCAGGGCTGGCGACAGGCCGAGCAGGTGGGTGAGCCAGGCGGTCAGCAGCACGATCACCAGGGCCAGTAGCACGAAGAGCTCGGCGGAGTGGGAGGCGGCGACTTCATGGAACAGCCGCGGCAGCAGCCAGCGACTGGCCAGCAGCAGGCCGAAGAACAGCACCAGGGTCTTGCCCAGCGTCGCCGGCAGGGCCCAGTACCAGGCGTGCTCGCCGTTGCCGGCGAAGACCGGCACCAGGGTCAGCAGCAGTACCGCCACCACGTCCTGGAACAGCAGTACGCCGATGGCGTTCTGCCCGTGGCTGCTGAAGATCTCGCCGAGACTGGTCAGCTCCTTGCTGACAATCGCGGTGGAGGACAAGGCCAGCCCGGCGCCGAGCATCAACGCCGAGGTCAGTGGCATGCCGAACAAGGCCAGCAGCACCCCCAGGATCAGCCCGGTGCACAGCACTTGCAGGCTGCCCAGGCCAAACACCACATGGCGCAGGGCGAGCATCTTCGACAGGGAGAATTCCAGGCCCAGGGAGAACAGCAGGAACACCACGCCCAATTCGGCCAGGTCCGGCAATTCTTCACTGTCGTTGACCCAGTCCAGGGCGGTGGGCCCGACCATCAGTCCGACGGACAGGTAGCCCAGGACCGGCGGCAGGCTCAGGCGCCGGAACAGCGCGATGACCACCAGTGACGAGGCGAGAATGATCAGCAGATTGGCAAACAACGGGCATCTCCGGACAAGGGGGCGGGCAGGGCAAAGCCTAGAGGCAAAAAAGCCGCGAGGATCGCTTGGACGGCAAGAAAACACCCTGACACATGTCATTCTTTGTCGAGAATGCCTCATGTTCACGAGCCTCAGGAACTGTCTGCCCGGGGGCTGTCCGCCGGCCCGAGCATTCTCGGAGCAGCGCCATGCGGGGCACGGCCCCTGGGTTGGCCAGGGCCGGGAGCGGGTCGACGGCTTGCCTGCTCGCGCCTAAAATAAGCACCTGTTCTTCACACGGTTGCCCTGTCATGCCCCCTGAATGCCAATTGTTCGGCACCCTTGGTTGCCATTTGTGCGAACTGGCCGAGGCCGAGTTGATGCCGCTGGTGGAGCACGGCCTGATGGTCGAGCTGGTGGATATCGCCGAGAGTCAGGAGCTGTTCGAAACCTACGGCCTGCGCATTCCGGTGTTGCGCCGCGTGGACAACGGCGGCGAGCTGGGCTGGCCCTTCGATGCCGAGCAGGTGGTGGCGTTCCTGCGCTGACCCCCTGCAGGCCGGGGCGCGACTTCCGCCTGTCGCCCGTCCCTGGAATTCGTTGGCGATATCCGTCGATTCGGTTACTGTATGCATATACAGTTATCGAGGAGTCTCGCCATGTCTCTCACTTTCCTGACCGGTTCCGAACGCTCGCAGCCCTTGCCAGCCCGTTTCCTGGAGCAGGGTGACGGCGACTGTGCCTCCCCGGCCAGTGAGCCCATCGGCAACGGTTTTTCCCTGGATCGGACTCTGGGGCTGGGAGCTCCGCAGATCCATGGCCTACTGGTGGATGACGACAACCTGCTGGGGTTCGGCATCTATCCCGGAGATCGGCTGATCGTCGATCGTTCGGCCACTCCGGTGGTGGATCAGTACCTGGTGGTCAGGCCCCGGGGCGCGGCTGAATACTCCCTGCGCCTGCTGGCGCCCGATCCTCGTGGCGGCCTGTTGCTCAAGGCGGCGCGACCTTCAATTCCCTCCATGGCGCTGGATGACCCGGACTCGATCGAGATCTGGGGCGTGGTGCTGTGGGTGGTCAGTTATGTGGGGCGCAAGCAGCCCTGATGGATGTGGCGCACGCTTCGAATCGTTAAAGGAATACATGATGGTCAATGTCGAACAACTGAAAAACAGCGTGAACGGCATGTCTGCCGATGTGGTTCGGGAGGCGGTGCTAGAGCTGCGCCTGGACGGACTGGTCACCGAAGGCAAGACGCCCTTCAACAAGTTGCATTTCAACACCTGCTTTGCCGAGATCGAGGCCCTGTTCCAGCGTGCCGGTTACCATCGGCAACTGGATGTGGTGGGCTACCAGGGGCTGCTGTACGCCCTCTATGATCCGGGTCGCTGGGAGGCCGTGGATGTGTTGCGCTGGCTCAAGGAGTTCACCGAGGCTGCCGCGCAGGCCCAGCATTCGTGTGCTTGAGGCCGGCAAACTGATCCTAGGTTTCCTGGGGGCTGCTGTTGGATAATGCCGCCTCGCATTGAACCCTCGAGCTTTGTCATGTCCTCCGCGAGTTTTTCTGCTGCACAGCATCAAGCCAGCACCTTGTACCTGCCCCCCGGCTCCTGGCCGACGGTGCTGGACTGCCTGTGCGATCACTTCAAGGCCATCAGCCGCGAGCAATGGCTGGATCGCATCGCCCGTGGTCGGGTGCTGGACGGGCATGGCCAGCCCATCAGTGTGGATCTGGCCTATCGCGAAGGCCTGCGGATTCATTATTTTCGCGAGGTGCCGGACGAGAAGGTAATCCCGGTGCAGGAGAGCATCCTCTATGCCGACGAGCATCTGGTGGTGGCGGACAAACCGCATTTCCTCCCGGTCACGCCGTCGGGGGAGTATGTCGAGCAGACCCTGCTGCGCCGTCTGATCCGGCGCCTGGACAACCCGCACCTGGTGCCCTTGCACCGTATCGACCGACACACCGCCGGGCTGGTGCTGTTTTCCGCCGATCCCGGCAGTCGTTCGGCCTATCAGGCGCTGTTCCCGACCCGGCAGATCGAGAAACGCTACGAGGCCATCGCCGGCGCCTTGCCGCACATGAGCTTTCCCCTGGTGCACAAGAGCCGCCTGGTGGACGGCGAGCCGTTCTTCCGCATGCAGGAAGGCGCGGGGGCAAGCAACACCGAAACCGCCATCGAGGTCAGGGAAAAGCACGGCGACCTGTGGCGTTACGCGTTGTACCCGGTGACCGGCAAGAAGCATCAGTTGCGCGTGCACATGAGCGCACTGGGGGCTGCGATCTGCAACGACCCTTTCTACCCCGAGGTGCTCAAGGATGCCGAGGACGATCATGCCAGGCCGCTCAAGCTGTTGGCCCAGGGGCTGCGTTTCATCGATCCGCTGACCGGACATGAGCGCGAGTTCGAAAGCCGCATCCGCCTGCAGTGGTGAAAACCGTTTCGCAGAAACAATAAAACCCGCACCAGGCGGGTTTCATTGCGTGCAGATCGATAGCCGTTGGGCTTACAGCTCCTTGACGGTACGGACCTGATCCTTGTTGATTCGGGTGCGCTTGCCGTCCAACTGCTCGAACTCGTAGAAACCCGAGTCCTTGTCGTATTTGGGGGTGTCAACGGCCTGGATTTCGCGACCGTCATTCAAGGTGATCACTGATGGCGAAGCGCAACCAGCGAGCGTAGCCAGGCCCAGTGCGAGCATGAAAGTGGCGAGGGTCCGATGAGTCATTGTGTGTCTCCGAAATGAGTACTTTTGAGTGCTGGTCTTCAGACGTATTGAGCGTCTGCAAGTTCCTTGGTCGGGTGCATTCTGCCACGTTGCCAGACAGATCGTAGGCGTTAAGCGAGTTATCTTGATTTGTGTTGCGTGCCTGGTCCCGTAGGCACATGCCTGGCCCTGGCGGCCCGCACAGTCCCCAGGGGGATTGCCGGCCGCCAGGGGCGGCGGGTCGGAGCGCTGTGATATAACACCGGGCTGTTTCTCTCACCTCAGGATCGAGCCTATGAAAGCCAAGGCTGATGTACCTTTTGTTCCCCTGAACATTGCGGTGTTGACCGTCAGTGATACCCGCACCCTGGAAACCGACACCTCCGGACAGGTCTTCGTCGAGCGTCTGGGCGCCGCAGGTCATCGTCTGGCCGCACGGGTGTTGCTCAAGGACGATCTGTACAAGATCCGCGCCCAGGTCGCCACCTGGATCGCCGACGAACAAGTGCAGGTGGTGCTGATCACCGGCGGTACCGGCTTTACCGGTCGCGACAGCACTCCTGAAGCGGTGGCCTGTCTGCTGGACAAGCAGGTCGACGGTTTCGGTGAACTGTTCCGGCAGATCTCGGTGGCCGACATCGGCACTTCCACCGTGCAGTCCCGAGCGCTGGCCGGGCTGGCCAACGGCACCCTGGTGTGCTGCCTGCCGGGCTCCACCAATGCAGTGCGCACCGGCTGGGATGGAATCCTCGCCGAGCAGCTGGATTCACGCCACCGGCCGTGCAATTTCGTTACCCATCTGAAACAGGTGGCGGCTTGTGAGTCCCGTGGGTAAGCCGGGCAAGCTCGGCGCCTTGATGCCGGTTGAGGAGGCGCTGGAGCGTTTGCTGGCCATGGCCGCGGCGGCGCCGATTGTTGAGCGTGAACAATTGCCCCTGGCGGCTACACAGGGCCGGGTGCTGGCCGAGGCACTGATCTCCAGCCTGGACCTGCCGCCCTGGCCCAACAGCGCCATGGACGGCTACGCCTTGCGCCTGGAGGACTGGAAGGGCGAGCCCTTGCCGGTCAGCCAGCGGATCTTCGCCGGACAGTCCCCCGAGCCGTTGCAACCGGGAACCTGTGCGCGGATCTTTACCGGCGCGCCGGTACCGGCCGGCGCGGATTGCGTTGAAATGCAGGAAAACGCCCAGGTTCAGGACGATCAGCGGGTGCTGTTCACTCAATCCTTGAAGGTCGGCCAGAATATCCGTCCCCAGGGGCAGGAAACCACGGCGGGCGAGCAGGTGCTGGCGGCCGGGACACGCCTGGGGCCGATCGAGCAGGGGCTCGCGGCTTCCCTGGGATGTGCCGAACTGGCCGTGGTGCGGCGGGTCCGGGTGGCGGTGCTGTCCACCGGTGACGAGTTGGTGGAGCCGGGCCAGGCCCTGGGGCCCGGGCAGATCTACAACAGCAACCGGGTACTGCTGTGCAGCTGGTTGCAGCGCCTGGGCGGCGAAGTGCTGGACGCGGGCATCCTGCCTGATGATCTGCCCGCGACCCGCCAGCGCCTGGCGGAGTTGGGCGAGGTCGATCTGATTCTCTCCACTGGCGGGGGGTCGGGGGGGGTGGCGGGCTTTCTCGGGATGGCCCTGCGGGAAGCCGGCGAACTGACGCTGTGGAAGCTGGCGATCAAACCCGGCAAGCCCCTGACCGTCGGCCATTTTCGCGGTGTGCCGGTGATTGGTCTGCCGGGCAACCCGGCTTCCACTCTGGTGACCTTCGCCCTGCTGGCGAGGCCCTATCTGCTCCGACGCCAGGGCGTGCAGCAGGTGCAGCCAATGCGCTTCCAGGTGCCTGGCGGTTTTGTCTGGCCCCAGCCGGGCAATCGTCGCGAGTACCTGCGCGGCCGCCTGGAGAACGGGCGAGCGATCATCTATCGCAACCAGAGCTCGGGGGTATTGCGCAGCGCGGCCTGGGCGGAAGGCCTGGTGGAAGTGCTGGAAGGTCGGACCCTGGAAGAGGGCGATTGGGTCAGCTTCATCCCGTTGAGCGAGGTGCTGGATTGATCGAGCGCGGGGCCGCTTCGGTGTCGGGCCCGCGCCTCGTGGTTCAGCGCAGCAGGAGCAACAGCAGCAGGCCGAAACGGCTGTGCAAACCCCAGCTCACCAGCCCCGCCAGTATCGAGGCTGCCAGCGTCAGCCAGCCCACGCCCTTGAGTATCGACAGCAGCCTGGAGTGATGCGCTTGCGCCTCGCACGAGAGTGGCAGCTCGAACTCCGGTGACGGATGTCCCGTCAGCCAGGAGCTGTCCTTGATGCGGGTGAGGGGTGAATGCCCTCGTGGATAAAACCCTTTGTCGTTCATGACGATTCACTTCCCTGTATGAGGCATCAGTGCCTGGCATGCACAGTCACTGATTGGCTCGACAGGGTCAATTCAGGCAATTCTCATTCTGCGGTCAGAAAATTTACTTTAAATCCTGCACCTTTTTTCCGGTCCTCAGGGCTGGCGGGCCGGACTCATGGGCTCGACGCTATTTCAGCGGGTGCCAGGGGTGATCGGGGCCCGGCCATACAGGTCGTTGAAGCGCACGATGTCGTCTTCGCCCAGGTATTCGCCGCTTTGTACTTCAATCATGACCAGGTCGATGACTCCGGGATTGCTCAACTGGTGGGGGCGCCCGGGTTTGATAAAGGTCGATTCATTGGTGTCGAGCAGCAGTTCGTCTTCTCCGTTGATTACCCGGGCCATGCCGCTGACCACGATCCAGTGCTCGCTGCGGTGGTGATGCATCTGCAGGGACAGTGAGGCGCCGGGCTTGACCTCGATGCGCTTGATCTTGAAGCGCGGCCCTTCCTCGAGCACGGTGTAGGCGCCCCAGGGGCGGTTCACGGTGCGGTGCAGCCGGTAGGCATCGTGGCCCAGGCGCTTGAGCTCCTGGGCGATCAGTTTGACGTCCTGGCTGCGCTTGCCATCGGCGATCAGCAGCGCGTCCGGGGTGTCGACGATGATCAGGTTGTCCAGGCCGACGGCGCCTACCAGGCGCTGGCGCGAATCGATGTAGCAATTGCTGACCTCGTGCAGCACGGTTTCACCGGTGCACTGGTTGCCCTGTTCGTCCGCCGGGATCAGCTCGCGCACCGCCTGCCAGGAGCCGATATCGCTCCAGCCGAGCTGGCAGGGCACCACAGCGACTTTCTTCGAGCGTTCCATCACCGCGTAGTCGATGGAGATGTCCGGCGCCTGGGCGAAGCTGTCGCTCTCCAGTTCCACTTGCAACTCGTGCGGGCCTTCCTTGCAGTAGCTGCGCTCCAGGCAGTGCTCGACGGCGCTGAGCACTTGCGGCACGAACTCCCGCAGCTCCTGAAGCATCACGTCGGCGCGCATGCAGAACATTCCGCCATTCCACAGATGCTGGCCGCCCTCGACGTAGCGCTGGGCCGTGGCGGCATCGGGTTTCTCGATAAAGCGCCCGACCTGGAAGCTGTGGTCGTTCAGAGCCTGACCTTTCTCGATATAGCCGAAGCCGGTTTCCGCATGGGTGGGCACCAGACCGAAGGTTACCAGCCAGCCTTGTTCGGCCAGAGGCCGGGCGTTGTCCACCGCGGCGACAAATGCCGCGACATCCTTGATCAGGTGGTCGGCAGGCAGTACCAGCAGTTGTGCGTCAGCGCCATAGCGTTGACTGACGTGCAGCGCCGCAGCGGCGATGGCCGGCGCGGTGTTGCGGCCAAAGGGTTCGAGGATGAAGTCCAGCTCGATCCGGGTCTGGTTCAGCGGACGGTAGTCGTCCAGGGTGCGGAAGAACACTTCACGGTTGGTCACCGTCAGCAGCCGCTCGACGTCCTTGAGGGCGGCAGCGCGGGCGAAGGTTTTCTGCAGCAGGCTGTCGCCGTCGGGCAGGCGCATGAAGGGTTTGGGCGTGGCCTCGCGGGATACCGGCCACAGGCGGGCGCCGGCGCCGCCAGCAATGATGCAGGGAATGAGAGTGCTCACTCAGTAGGTCTCGCGGGACATGATGATGGGCGCCATGGTGCGCCAGTGGATGCACAGATCAAAGCGGATTGAGCAGTTTTTGCTGTGGCGCGAAGGGATTTCGCCAGGTTGGGTGATTTTTCCGGGCTGTCGGTTGAGGTTGCTCGGCCATTGGTTTGTGCCAGCCATGGGCAAGCGGCTGCAGGTGCTGAGGGGGCGGCAGCTGACTCATCCTGATCAGAGAAGGGCTGCCCGGACAGATCCGCCGCCGGTAAAAATTAATCGACGGGACAGACTTTTTTCGCATTGCCCAAGGTCAACATCCTTCAAGGATTCAATAACCGGAGTCATGGCTGATGAGTGAGCGCAAGGCATTGCTGATACTGCACGGCAAACAGGCCCTCAACGAAGAGGTCCGCGCGGCGGTCGAGGCCAAGCGGGCCGAGGGCTGGGCATTGTCGGTGCGGCTGACCTGGGAGGCGGGGGATGCCCGGCGCCTGGTAAATGAAGGGCTGGCCGCCGGCCACACGCGGCTGATTGCCGGGGGCGGTGATGGCACTTTGCGCGACATCGCCGAGGCCCTGGCCAACGCGCCGAATCCGGCCAGCCTGGTGCTGTTGCCACTGGGCACGGCCAATGACTTTGCCCGCGCCGCCGGGGTGCCACTGGAGCCAGCCGCCGCCCTGGAACTGCTGGAGGTTGCTCCCCGGGCGGTCGACCTGGGGGAGGTGGGTGGGCAGATATTCCTCAACATGGCCACCGGCGGCTTCGGCAGTCAGGTGACCGCCAACACCTCGGAAGACCTGAAGAAAGTCCTCGGCGGCGCTGCTTATCTGTTTACCGGGCTGTCGCGCTTTGCCGAGTTGAGCGCGGCCTATGGCGAGTTGCAGGGGCCGGATTTCCACTGGCGTGGCGAACTCCTGGCCCTGGGCATCGGCAATGGCCGTCAGGCGGGGGGCGGGCATGAACTGTGTCCGGGCGCCCTGGCGGATGACGGTTTGCTGGATATCAGCATCCTGCCGGCCCCGCAGGAACTGGTGGGCACGTTGAAGAACCTGCTGGCCGGCGGCCTGGGGATCGACAACATGTTTGTTCGCGCGCGTCTGCCCTGGGTCGAGATCAAGGCTTCGCGGGGGCTGGACATCAATCTCGATGGCGAGCCGCTGCAGGGCGACACCTTGCGCTTCAGCGCACGTCCGGCGGCCTTGCAGGTGCACTTGCCGGCGGACTCGCCGTTGCTCGGCGGTACGCCTTAGGTCAGTCGTCGAGGCTGATGATGTGTTCGCGCACGGCGAACAGCACCAGGCCGGCGACATCGAAGATCTGCAGGCGTTTCATGATCTGCGAACGGTGGGTTTCCACGGTCTTGATGCTCAGACCCAGGCCCAGGGCGATCTCCCGGGTGGACTTGCCGCGCACGATCAGCCGCAGGATTTCCAGTTGGCGAGCGGTCAGGTTGTGGTTGTCCACCGGCTGTGGCGTGTGTTTCTGGGCCCGGGTCAGGGCCTGGGTGATCACTGTGTGAGCGATGGCCGGGCTCAGGTAGCGTTCGTTGTTGCGCAGGGCTTCCAGGGCATGTTCCAGCTCGGTGGCGGTGGTGTCCTTGAGCAGGTAGCCATGGGCGCCGGACTCCAGAGCCTGCATGATCAGGGCCGGATCGGTGTGCATCGAGAGGATCAGGACCTTGCTTTGCGGGTGCAGCGCCTTGAGCCGGCGCAAGGCGTCGAGGCCGCCGATGCGCTTCATCGACAGGTCCAGCAGGATGATGTCCGGGCGCAACTGCTCGACCATTTCCAGCAGGTGCGCGCCGTCGTCGGCCTCGCCGATCACCGCGTATCCGGGAATGTCCATGACCAGGGCTCGCACGCCAGCCCGGATGAGCGAGTGGTCATCCACCAAGAGTAAATTACAGGTCAATGGGAAACCTTATTCGTGCTGGCCCGTTCCAGAGTGCGGGGGGCCCAGGGAAAGAGTGCTTCGATCTGGGTGCCTTGGTCGGCTTCGCTGGTGACTTTCAGCAGGCCGCCCAGTTGGCTGATTCGTTCCTGCATCCCGGCCATGCCGCGCTGGCCCTGGGCCCCCGGATCGCTGGCTGGGGCGAATCCCTGGCCGTCGTCGCTGATGAACAGCGAGAGGCCTTCGGGCAAGCGCTGCAGGCGCACCAGCAGATTCTTGGCCCGGGCATGACGCAGCATGTTGGTCACGGCTTCCTGGGTGATGCGAAACGCCGCCACCGCCATCTCCTCGGGAATTCCCGTCAGGCTCTGGCGGCATTCCAGGCTCCAGTGCACCGAAGTGTTTTCCAGGGTCTTGAGCAGATGGGCGCGCAGACTGGCTTCCAGGCCCAGGCTGGTCAGTTGCCGGGGGTTGAGAATGGCGGACACGTCGCGAACCTTGGCCAGAGTCTCTTCCAGGGTGGTGGCGAGCACGGTGCAGGGTTGCTGCAAGTCTTCCGGCAGGCGGCGCTTGAGCCAGTCAGTCTGCAATTTGGCCGCGGTCAGCAGTTGGCCAATGTCGTCGTGCAGCTCCCGGCTCAGGCGGTGGCGTTCATTTTCCTTGACCTTGAGCAGGCGCTCGGCCAGTTCCTGAGGCTGGAATCGGATGGACTTTCGCGAAGAACCGTAGTGCATCCAGATGCAGGCCAGCGCCGCGATATTGACTAAAAGCAGGGGCAGGGGCACGGGTCGGCCCAGGCTGTAGATCAGCACATTGCCCAGGCTTGAGCCGGAGCACAGCAACAGGCTGAACCAACGCAGGTGATCACGGGAGGGAGGCCAAGAGAAGAATGACTTGAGGCTGGCGTACATAGCGGATGGAGCCAATGAATGTTCGCTGCGAAGTGCCCGGTCAGGTATGGATGACGAGGCTTGTTTGAGAAACAGTATTATTTGAATTGCCGGCTTCGATCAATGCAGTGTGTTGCTCTTGCAGAAGCCGCGTAGTGACTGTCGACATTGGAATCAAAGTGCCATTATCTGGGTCCGTTTATCCGCCGCATAATACCACCGAACATACCGTTGGTCGCGTTTATGCGCGCAGGTATATATGTCTTAAAAGTCAGGAATATCGGGCTTAGGCACGTTTGTGCCAGGTACTCTGCGGGTTTTGGAGGGCCAAGTGCCAATAGGACTTTTCGTTGAATTTGCGCGTGCAAATATGGATTGGAACTGTAAGTCCGGCCGTTGCTAGTTGGTTTTTTTGCAACGATGCTGTCGTTGTTGAGTATGAAATATTCAATAACGACTCATTACTTGTCCTTGGACCTTATGTTGTATCGATATTCTGTGTTGGCGATCGAAGATAGCGGCTTTATCGGCCATCGGTTGGCACAAGTGCACTTTCAATGGCTGCAGGACGGGTAGGTGCAGGTGCAGTTCTGTGTCACTTGTTGGGTAAGCTCGCCGATCAGCATGAGCTGTTCGCTGTCATCCAGATTGAGTTGGCCATTGTGCGGATCGACCAGTTCCAGTTGCCAGGCCATCAGGGTCAGGCAGCTCCTCAAGGCATCGAGGATCGGATCGTTGAGGTCCACCGGGTGCGCGGTGCGTTCGAGCACGCCGTGGATGTGCAAGGCGAACTCGGCCAGCGGACTGATGGCGTGGCGCGCTGCGATCTGGGCCAGGGACTGCAGGCTGGCGAGCAGGCAGTTGATCGCCTCTTCGTCGTTTCTGATCAGGTGCAGATGGCTCAGGCAATCTTCCGATTTCGCCAGCAGGGCCTGGGCTTCGAGCAGGAACTCAGGCAGGGGGGGCGCGCATTCGTGGCTGTCCTTTAGCATGCTTATCTCCATGACTTCGTGTCCGATGAGGGGATAGGGCTCTGGCTGAAGGGGGTTAAGGTATGGTGCGCTTTTTCAAATTGTATATAGGATAATTCTGATTTTATTTCCGGGGTTGCAGCCGCACGCGAGAGACTATTCTCATCGTTTCCGAACGCAGCCCAAATACCGGCCACAGCCATGCGGCGCATGGGCGCTGGGGCGTGATGAGCAAGGGTGTTTAGGCTTGAAAGGGTGCTGGGCCACCTTTCTGCGGTCACAAACAAAAGCCTGACTCCGTTCATGCAATGAGAATGGCGTCACATTAATGGCTATTGGATATCGCGAATATCAGGATGGTCCTGATTGTTGCTAGGGGAAACCCTTAGGCGAAGGAACTCTACGCCGAGAATAAGGTCGCGCCGTCGGAGACTGGTGTCGCTGAATTGACGGCCTCAGTAAAGCATGATGTTAATGTGACATCAATGGCTTTCATATGGCAATTTGCATGTGGGTCAAGATACGGCGCAGCCCGCCGATATCTGTCTTTAGTGAATTCATCAGAACAAGCCCAGGAGTCATCAATGGCCGGCATTCTCGACACGGTAGATCAACGCACGCAGCTGGTGGGTGAGAATCGCCTGGAAATCCTCATGTTCCGCCTGGCCGGTCGGCAGTTGTTCGCCATCAACGTCTTCAAGGTTCAGGAAGTCCTGCAACTGCCCAAGCTGACCCTCATGCCCCAGCGTCATCCGTTTGTCTGCGGTGTGGTCAACCTGCGGGGCCAGACCCTGCCGGTGATCGACCTGTCTCAGGCCATCGGTATGCGCCCGCTGGTTCCGGGGCCCAACAGCACCATCATCGTCACCGAGTACAACCGCTCGGTGCAGGCGTTCCTGGTGGGCGGTGTGGATCGCATCGTCAACATGAACTGGGAAGCCATCATGCCGCCGCCCACCAGCGCCGGGCGCCAGCACTATCTGACGGCCATCAGCAAGGTCGACGAACAACTGGTGGAGATCATCGACGTCGAGAAAGTCCTGGCCGAAATCGTCCCCTACAATGCCAAGGTTTCCCGGGACAAACTCGAAGATCCGGTGCTGGAGCGCGCTCGCGGTCGCGAAGTGCTGCTGGTGGACGACTCCAATGTGGCCCTCTCCCAACTGCGCGATACCCTCGGCCAGCTCGGGGTGAAGATGCATATCGCCAGCGACGGCCTCAAGGCCCTGAACATGCTCAAGGCCTGGGCCGATACCGGGGTCGAGATGACCGACAAACTGCTGATGGTGTTCACCGATGCGGAAATGCCGGAAATGGACGGTTACCGCCTGACCACCGAAATTCGCAACGACCCGCGTCTGCGTGGGCTGTATGTGGTGCTGCACACTTCCTTGTCCGGCAGTTTCAACGAATCCATGGTCAAGAAGGTTGGTTGCGACAACTTCCTTTCCAAGTTCCAGCCGGACAAGCTGGTGGACGTGGTCCGTCAGCGCCTGATGCTGGACGAAGTCAGCGCCTGAATCCGGGCCTGCGCCGACAGCCGCTCTCCCTGTGCCTTTGTTTGCTCCGAGCGCTGGTATAGGGTGAGCTTTTTTGCTCACACAGGGAGCTGGACATGCGTCTTAGCGCGCTTTATCGATACCCGTTGAAATCCGCCCGGGGCGAAACCCTGCAACAGATCGGCCTGGACAAGCTCGGGCTGCAAGGGGATCGCCGCTGGATGCTGGTGGATGAAGCCAGCGGGCGTTTTCTCACCCAGCGTGCGGTGGCGCGCATGAGTCAACTCTCGGCCCTGTACAACCAGCAGGGTGGCCTGACCCTCAGTGCCACCGGGTTTTCCAGCCTTGAAGTGCCCTTGCCGGACGCCGCGGCGGCCTTGCGTGGGGTGACCATCTGGCAGGACAGCCTGCGGGTTCCCGATGCCGGGGATGAGGCGGCTGCCTGGGTCAGTGAGTTCGTCGGCAAGCCTACCCGCCTGGTGCAGGTGCCGCTGGAACGGGCGCGGAGCACCGCCGCCGGCTACGGCAGGGACGATGATCAAGTGGCGTTTGCCGATGGCTTTCCGCTGCTGCTGATTGGCCAGGCGTCCCTTGAAGATCTGTCCAGCCGGGTCGGGCGGCCACTGGAGATGCTGCGTTTTCGCCCCAATCTGGTGATCGAGGGCAGCCAGGCCTATGCCGAAGACCAATGGCGGCGCATACGGATTGGCGACCTTGAGTTTCGCGTGGTCAAGCCGTGCTCGCGCTGCATCCTGACTACCATCGACCCCCAGACCGGCGAGCGCAGCGCCGACCGCGAACCCCTGGCGACCTTGCAGAAGTACCGGTCCCAGGCCGATGGGGCGATGTTCGGGCAGAACCTGGTCAACGACGGCCCGGGTCGTCTGCAGGTGGGAATGCCGGTAACGGTGCTCGAATAACCTTTCGCCGGCCCCAAGAAAAATGCCCGTCTGTTGCGCAGACGGGCATTTTTTATCGGTGTTAAAGCCGCAGCGTGTCGATCAGCCGCGGTACTCGCACAGATAAGCGGTGTCCACCGCGACTTTCAGCTGGAACTTGCTGTTGGCCGGGACGTTGAACTGGCTGCCGGCAGGGAAGGTTTCCCAATCGGCACTGTCTGGCAGGCGCACGGTCAGCGCGCCGGACACCACGTGCATGATTTCCCGCTGCGCCGTACCGAACTCGTATTCGCCCGGGGCCATGACGCCAATGGTGGCTGGGCCTTCGGCCGTGCCGAAGGCAATCGACTTGACGGTGCCGTCGAAGTACTCGTTGACTTTAAACATGGGCGATTCCTCAAGAAAGGGTCAAAAAGGCTGGCCAGTATGCACAAGGCCTCAAGGGCCGTCACCTGCCGCCATCAAGGAAGAATCAGGGGCAACAGGCGCGCGGTATTGCGCGCATCTTCCAGGGCCCGATGCTGTTGGCCGTTGAACTGCATGCCGGCCAGTTGCAGGGCGGCATTCAGGCCCAGAGGACGTTCCAGGCGCCGGGCCTTGGCAAAGCGTTGCTTGAGGTTCATGTGCGGCACTTCATTCAGCAGGCTGTGCAACTGCTGGTTGTGCCATTCCAGCTGCAACTGCTTGCGGTCGTAGTCGCCCCAGCTGGCCCAGCCCTCCAGGCGTGGCCGATGCTGGCCCAGCCAGCGCTCGAACAGGGTCCAGACCTCGCTCAGGGGCGCGGCGCTGTCGATGTTGGCCTGGGTGATATGGGTCAGTTCGCGACAGAACGGCGTCAGCCGAGGGCGTCGCAAGGGGCGGACGAAACGCTGGAAGTGGTCTTGTTCGCGGCCTTGGCGGTTGACCAGGGTGGCGCCGATTTCGATGATTTCCATCTCGCTCACCGGCCAGCCCCCTTCATCCGTCGTGGCTTCCAAATCTATTACCAGCCAGTGGGGCATCGCAAATTCCAGCCTTCAACATCCTGATGAGGCTTGAGCGTAGCCAAAGCTGCAGCATCCGCCTAGTGCTCCATTTCCGGGGCGCCAGCGGGCGCTTGCACCTCCAGAAGGATCTGCCGGTTCTTCACCTGATCACCAAGGTTGACCTGAAGCCGGGTGATCACCCCATCGATCCCGGCCTTGAGTGGGTGTTCCATCTTCATCGCCTCCAGCACCAGCAGCAGTTGGCCCTTGCTGACGCGCATGCCCTCGGTGACCTGCACATCGACGATAGCCCCGTCCATGGGGGCCTTGACGGTGCCGCCATGGGTGTCCGACTGGCCCTGTACCGGCGCGAGGCTCAGGTCCTGCAGGTGCAGGCTGCCACTGGCGCTGCCCAGCCACAGCTCGCCGTCCTGCAGACGGTAGGCGTAGTGGCGCCGGATGCCATTGACCTCCAGGCTGGCCCGGCGGCCATCGGCGGCGCAGATTTTCACCTCGTGCAGCACATCCGCCTGCCGCACCTGCAACCGGCCGGTTGCCGAAGCGCTCAGTTGCAGCGACCACTGCTGCTCACCCAGGCCCAGTCGATAGAGCAGGGGCGCGCCGGCCTGATTGCGCCAGGCGCGAAAGGCCACGCCGTGGTGGCTGGCGCTGTGCTGATAGAACAGCGCCGCGGCGATCGCCAGATCCTCGTCGCCGGGCACCTGAGGTTGCAGGCTCGGGTCTTGCGAGAAGTGTTCGGCGATAAAGGCGGTGCTGAATCGGCCGCTGGCAAATACCGGATGCCGAAGCAGACCGGCGAGCAGCCGGCGATTGCTCTCAAGACCCAGCAGCACGCAGTCTTCGACCCCGCGCAAGAGCTTGCGCCGGGCTTCCTCGCGGGTAGCGCCGTGGGCAATCAGCTTGCCCAGCATCGGGTCGTAGAACGGGCTGATCCACTGGCCTTCCTGCAAGCCATGGTCGGTGCGCAGCCCCGGCGCCGGCTCCCAGCGCAGTACCTGGCCGGTCTGCGGCAGGAAGTTCTGCGCCGGGTCCTCGGCGTACAGCCGCACCTCGATGGCGTGTCCCTTGAGCTGCACCTGCTCCTGGCTCAGGGGCAGCGGCTCGCCGGCGGCCACTTGCAGCTGCAGGGCCACCAGATCCAGGCCGGTCACCAGCTCGGTCACCGGATGCTCGACCTGCAAGCGAGTGTTCATTTCCAGGAAGTAGAACCGGCCTCCCGCGTCCAGCAGGAACTCCACGGTGCCGGCCCCGACATAGTTCACCGCGCGCCCGGCCTTGAGCGCTGCCTCGCCCATGGCCCGACGCAGTTCCTCGGTCATCACCGGGCAGGGTGATTCTTCGATGACCTTCTGATGGCGGCGCTGGATCGAGCAGTCCCGCTCTCCCAGGTAGATCAGATGACCGTGGTGATCGCCGAACACTTGCATTTCCACGTGCCGGGGCTCGATCAGCGCCTGTTCCAGAATCAGCTCGTCGCTGCCGAAGGCGTGCAGGGCTTCCGAGCGCGCGGTACGGATCTGCTCCAGCAGATCCTCGTGCTCCTGCACCAGGCGCATGCCGCGCCCGCCACCGCCGGCGCTGGCCTTGATCATCAGCGGGTAACCGATGCGCTGTGCCTCGCGCTGCAGGGTCGCGTCAGCCTGGTCTTCGCCCTGATAGCCCTGGATACAGGGCACACCGGCTTCGAGCATGGCGATTTTCGAACGGCGCTTGCTGCCCATCAACTCAATGGCAGCGGCACTGGGGCCGATGAAGGTGATGCCAGCGGCGGCGCAGGCAGCGGCGAATTCGTGGTTTTCCGAGAGGAAGCCGTAGCCCGGGTGGATGGCGTCGGCGCCACTGCGACGGGCAGCGTCGAGGATCGCTTCGCCGTTGAGGTAGGACTGCTGCACTGGCGATGGGCCGATGTGCAGGGCTTCGTCGGCCATGTGCACATGCAGCGCGTCGGCGTCGGCGTCGCTGTACACCGCCACGGTGCGATAGCCCAGGGCCTGGGCGGTGCGCTGGATGCGGCAGGCGATTTCGCCGCGGTTGGCGATCAGGATCTTGCTGAAATTGGGCATACGGGCTCCCGGGAATCGGTGGAGGGGCGTTCGCCGGCAAGCCGGCTCCAGCCAGGGCTCAGTTGGCCCAGGCCGGTGGGCGTTTCTGCACGAAGGCCAGGGTGCCCTCGACCCCTTCTTCGCCCATGACCGCGTTGGCGAAGTCGCTGGCGGCCTGGTCCAGCAACGGGCCCCGGGGCTGTTCGACACTGGCCAGCAGCAGGGCCTTGGTCGCCGCATTGGCCCCGGGAGCGCAGCGCAGCACCTGGGCCAGCTGCTGCTCAAGGCGTGCCTGCAGGGCCTGGGCATCGGGCTCGACAAAGTGCACCAGCCCCAGGCGCTGGGCCTCGGCACCGTCGAAGCGGGCGGCGGTCAGGGTCAGGCGCCGGGCCTGGGTCAGGCCGATGCGCTGCACCACGAACGGGGCAATCTGTGCCGGCAGCAGGCCCAGGCTGGTTTCCGGCATGCCGAACTGCGCCGATTGCTCGGCAATGGCGATGTCGCTGACACAGGCCAGGCCGAAGCCGCCTCCCAGCACCGCTCCTTGCAACAGGCAAATCAGCACCTGGGGCATTTGCTGCGCCTCTTCCAGCAGGGCGCCGAAGGCCCGGTTCAATTCCCGGTAGGCGGCGCTGCCGTGGGCTCGGGCGCCGGCCATGTCCTTGAGGTCGCCGCCGGCGCAGAAGTGCTCGCCAGCGCCACGCAGAACCAGGGCGCGGACGCTGCGCCGGTCATGCACTGCCGCCATCACCATGCGCAGTTCGGCGACCATTTGCAGGCTCATGGCGTTGCGGCTTTCGGGACGGTTGAGGCGGATCAACAGCACGCCGTTGCGCGACTCCAGCAACAGCGTCTGGCAGGCCGGAAGCGGGCTCATTGCTTTTTCCCCGGCAGGATGCCCATGAGTTTGCAGATGATCCCCAGCATGATCTCGTCGGCACCACCGCCGATCGACACCAGGCGCACGTCGCGATAGGCCCGGGCCACCGGGTTGTCCCACATGAAGCCCATGCCGCCCCAGTATTGCAGGCAGCTGTCGCTGACCTCGCGGCCCAGGCGCCCGGCCTTGAGCTTGGCCATGGAGGCCAGGCGGGTCACGTCCTGGCCGCGCACGTACTGCTCGGTGGCCTGGTAGACCAGGGCCCGCAGGCATTCGATTTCGGTGGACAGTTCGGCCAGGCGGAAGTGGATCACTTGGTTGTCGATCAGCGGGCTGCCGAAGGTGCGGCGCTCCCTGCAGTATTCGATGGTGCTGTCGACGCAGTATTCCAGGCCCTTGATCATGTTCGCCGCGCCGAACAGCCGTTCCTCCTGAAACTGCAGCATCTGCATCATGAACCCCGCGCCCTCATGACCGATGCGGTTGCGCTGGGGCACCCGCACATTGTCGAAGAACACCTGTGCGGTTTCCGAGCTGCGCATGCCGAGCTTGTCCAGGTGCGAACTGAGGCTGATGCCGGGAGTGTTCATCGGCACCATGATCAGCGACTTGTTGACGTGGGGCTTGTCGTCCGAGGTATTGGCCAACAGACAGATGAAGTCGGCGCTGGGGGAGTTGGTGATCCACATCTTGCTGCCGTTGATCACGTAGTCGTCACCGTCCTTGCGCGCATGGGTCTTGAGCCCGGCGACATCGGAGCCGGCGCCGACTTCGGAGACGCCGATGCAGCCCACCTGCTCGCCGCTGATGGCCGGGCGCAGGAATTGCTCGCGCAGTTCATCGGAGCCGAAGCGCGCCAGGGCCGGGGTGCACATGTCGGTCTGCACGCCGATGGACATGGGAATGCCGCCGCAATGGATGGTGCCGAACTCCTCGGCGGCGACGATGGAGTAGCTGTAGTCCAGGCCCATGCCGCCGAATTTTTCCGGCTTGGAGATGCCCAGCAGCCCCAGCTCGCCAGCCTTGCGGAAGATCTCGTGGATGGGAAAGCGCCCGGCCTTCTCCCATTCCTCGACATGTGGATTGATCTCGCGGTCGACAAAATGGCGCACCGTGCGCCGCAGTTCTTCGTGTTCCTGGGTGAAGATCATGGGGTTCTCCTCAAGTGGGTCAGACCGCGAAATGTCCTGTCAAAACCGCGCCACGCCGAAGCTATTGGGCGCCAATTCCCGCACCTGCGCTTCGTGGCAAATATCCAGCAGGTAGCCCAGCAGCGTGCGGGTATCCCGCGGATCGATCAGTCCGTCGTCCCACAGGTTGGCGCTGCCATACAAGGCGGTGGACTGGCTGTCGAGCTTCTGCGCGGTGACCTGCTCCAGCATGTCGAGCATCTTGGGGTCGGCTTCCTGGCCGTTCTTCGCATGCTTGGCTTCGGTGACGATGCGCAGCACCTTGCCGGCCTGGGCGCCGCCCATCACCGCCGTGCGGCTGTTGGGCCAGGCGAAGATGAAGCGCGGGTCCAGGCCGCGGCCGCACATGGCGTAGTTGCCGGCACCGTAGGAACCGCCGACAACGATGGTCAGTTTCGGCACCCGGGCATTGGCCACCGCCTGGATCATCTTCGCCCCGTGCTTGATCACCCCTTGCTGTTCGGACTCGGTGCCCACCATGAACCCGGTGGTGTTATGGAAGAACAGCAGCGGCGTGCGGCTCTGGTCGCACAGCTGGATGAACTGCGCGGCCTTGCTCGCGCCCTGGGGCGTGATCGGGCCGTTGTTGCCGATAAAGCCGCAGGCCCGGCCCTGGATCTGCAAGTGGCCGCACAGGGTCTGGGCATCGAACTCGCCCTTGAACTCCAGGAACTGCGAGCCGTCCGCCAGGCGAGCGACGATTTCCCGGGCGTCGTAGGGCTTTTTCGGGTCAGCGGGAATCAGCCCGAGCAATTCGTCGATGGGGTACAGCGGCTCGCTCCAGGTCCGCGCCGGCTGCACCGGCAACTGGGCATTCCACGGCAGCAGGCTGACGATCTCGCGGACGATGCGGATGCCGTCGGCGTCGTTCTGCGCCAGGTACTCGGCGGTGCCGGCGACCTGGGCGTGCATCTCGGCGCCCCCCAGTTGTTCATCGGTGGCCACTTCACCGGTGGCGGCCTTGAGCAGCGGCGGGCCGGCGAGAAATAGCTTGGCCTTGCCGCGTACCACCACCACGTAATCCGAGAGCCCGGGCTGATAGGCGCCGCCGGCGGTGGCCGAGCCGTGGACCACGGTGATCTGTGGCAGGCCCATGGCCGACATTCGTGCCTGATTGGCGAAGCTGCGCGCGCCTTCGACGAAGATTTCCGCGGCGTAGTTGAGGTTGGCGCCGCCGCTTTCCGCCAGGGTCACCACCGGCAGCTTGTTCTCCATGGCGATCTGTTGCAGGCGCAGGGATTTCTTCAGGCCGCTGGGGGAAATGGTGCCGCCCTTGATCGCACTGTTGTTGGCCACCACCAGCATGCGCACCCCGCATACATAACCGATGCCGGCGATCAGCCCGCCGCCGGCCTGGCTGCCGTCCTTGTCGTCGTGCAGCTTGTAGCCGGCCAAGCTGGCCAGCTCAAGAAAGGGCGCGCCCGGGTCCAGCAGCAGGTTGAGGCGCTCGCGGGGCAGCAACTGGCCGCGCTGGTCGAACCTGGCCTTGGCCTCGGCCGCCTTGTTCAGCAGGTCTTGCTGCAACTGCTGCACCTGTTGCAGGCCCGCCAGCATCGCTTCGCGGTTCTCGGCGAACGACGGGCTGTGGGGATCGAGCTGGGACTGGATCACCGGCATGACTTACTCCTCGCCCTTGAGCACATCGGGCAGGTAGGCCCGGTGAAAACCGTTGTACGACTCACTGTTGCGCGCCTTGCTCAATGGCCAGGCGCGGCTGCCGAGGCTGGCGGCGCCGTCGATGCGCAGGGTACTGCCGCTGATAAAGGCCGCGCCGGGGCTGAGCAGAAACACGATCGCGGCGCTGACTTCCGATTCCGTGCCAATGCGCTTGAGCGGCACGTGCTCGCGCAGGGTGGGGATCACCGCCTTGAACGCACCTTGGTAAGTGTCCATGCCGCTGGAGGCGATCCAGCCCGGGGCCACGGCGTTGACCCGAACCCCGGCATGGCCCCATTCGAAGGCTGCGGTCTTGGTGAAGTTGTCCATCCCCGAGCGCGCCGCGCCGGAGTGCCCCATGCCCGGCATGCCGCCCCACATGTCGGCGAGCATGTTGACGATGCTCCCGCCGTGGCGGCTCATGGACTGGTTGAAGACTTCCCGGGCCATGAGGAAACCGCCCACCAGATTGGTGCGCAACACAGTCTCGAAGCCCTTCTGATTGATCGACGCCAGCGGCGCCGGGTATTGGCCGCCGGCATTGTTCACCAGGCCGTGGATCGGACCAAAACCTTCGATCAGTTGCGCCACCAGGGCCTTGACCGCGTCCTCGTCGCGAATGTCGCAGGCCTGCCAGTGGGCCAGGCCGCCGTCTTCGGCTATTTCCCCGGCCACCTGCTGCAGTTTTTCCGCCTTGCGCCCCACCAGCAGCACCCGGGCGCCGAGGGCCGCCAGTTCATGGGCGGTGCAGCGGCCAATACCGCTGCCGCCGCCGGTGACGATTATGGTCTGGCCGGCAAACAATCGGTCTTTGAAAATCGACTCGTACACCACGGCAACTCCTTTAATTGACGGCGTCGGCGATGCGCTGCGGCACCGGGATCTGGATCTCCAGCAACTGCTGGGCGAAGGCCTTGCCTTGTGGGTCGATGCGCAGGCTGGCGACACCGCCGCCGCCCAGGGCGTTTTCCAGGAGGAAATTGAGGCTGTGGGTGCCCGGCAGGTACCAGCGCTGTACGCGGCCGTGGACTGGGTCGAGCACGTGGCCCATCCAGTCCGCCAGCACTTCGGGAGTCAGGGCTTCGGCGATCCATGGCAGGTAGTCGGGGTGGCGCGCCAGCACGCCGATGTTGCTGTGGTTGCCCTTGTCGCCCGAGCGCGCCACCGCCAGCTTGACCAGGGGCACGCTGGCATCGGGACGGCCTTGGGGCTTGGGCAGTGAATGCGCGGCGGGCAGGGCGCCAGGGTCCAGAGGCTCGGTCCGGGGCAGGGCACAGGGATGCTGCTGGCCGGCAAAGTCGATGTGCAGCTGGCAGGCGTCCTTGTCCAGCAGGAACGAGAACAGACGGATGACCGGATACACCGTGGGCCGCCCGCCGACAATTCCGGTCAGGCCCGGGGCCATGCCGGTGGCGGCCTGGGCGATTTCCCGGGAGAACAGCACCAGCGCCGCCTTGTGCGGGTGACGTACCGCCAGCTTGATCACCACTTCGCGGCTGTCCTGGCGGCGGCCGTGGGGACCGTAGGTGGCTTCGCTGCCCAGCAGCTCGATATTGACTTCGCTGTAGTCCGGCCAGCCACGCTGGGCAAACATCTCGCGGGTCTTGTCGATGATCGCCTGGCTGACCCGGCGCGCCTTGGCCACTGCATCGATCCCGGCCATCAGGCAACTGGCGGTGCAGCGGAAGCCGTCCGGGTAGGTGGCGCTGACCTTGTACTGATGACTGGGGGGCAGGCCCTTGGCGCCCTGCACCGTCACGGCATTCGGCGCTTGCTGATGCAGTTGCACCTCGGAGAAGTCGCACACCACGTCCGGAAGCAGGTAAGCCTGTGGATTGCCGATTTCGTACAGCAATTGTTCGCCAACCGACAGCGGGCTGATCAGCCCGCCGCTGCCCGGCGC
This sequence comes from Pseudomonas sp. TKO26, assembly GCF_003225665.1. NCBI lineage: Bacteria > Pseudomonadati > Pseudomonadota > Gammaproteobacteria > Pseudomonadales > Pseudomonadaceae > Pseudomonas > Pseudomonas sp. TKO26. Next base: position 22,445 of record NZ_QKLN01000022.1, on the reverse strand, counting down.
CTTGCTGACCACGAACCGGCCGTCGGCTTCGACCTCGACGATGGGAAAGCCGATGTGCTCGTAGTCCGGTACGTCGCGCCAATCGGTGAAGTTGCCGCCGGTGCACTGGGCGCCGCACTCGATGATGTGCCCGGCCAGGGCGGCCTGGGCCAGGCGGTCGTAGTCCTGCCACGACCAGTTGAACTCGTGGACCAGGGCGGCGCTGACCACCGCGCTGTCGACGCCGCGCCCGGTGATCACGATATCCGCCCCCAGGCCCAGGGCTTCGACGATGCCCGGGGCGCCAAGGTAGGCATTGATGGAGACGCACATCGGCGGCAGGGGCGCGCCGCTGAACATTTCCTGGATGCCGGCGCCGGCCAGTTGCTTGAACTGCGGTTGCAGGTCGTCCCCCAGCAGCACGGCGATCTTCAGCGGCACCCCGGCCTGCTCGCAGGCGGCGCGCAAGGCATTGGCGCAGGCTTGGGGATTGACCCCGCCGGCATTGCTGATGACGCGGATCTTCTGCGCATGGATCGAGCCCAGCAAGGGAGTGAGCACCTCGACAAAATCCGTGGCGTAACCGGCGTTCGGGTCCTTCAGGCGTGCCCCGGCCATGATCGACAGGGTGATCTCGGCCAGATAGTCGAACACCAGGTAGTCCAGGCGTGCGCCGTGCACCAGTTGCGCGGCGGCGCTGCTGGTGTCGCCCCAGAACGCGCTGGCGCAGCCGATTCGTACAGTCTTGGTCATGGCAGGGCTCTCGGAAAAACAACTGCGAGGAGGCTACCAAGCAAGCGCTTGGTTTGTAAATGGGCCGATGGAATCTTCTGCCCAAGCGCTTGCTTGGTGATCCCGGGGAGCTTAAATTGCGCGCGCTACAGCCGCTTTCAGGCTGGGCTCTTGATGAAGTGACGCTAGGAGAACACCGGTGGACGAGCAAAAAGCCTTGCAGGTGGTACGCGAGCTGATTGCCAGCGGGCAAGTGACCGATCCCGACAGTGCCCGGGGCAAACTGTTGCAGACCGCCGCCCATCTGTTTCGCAACAAGGGCTACGAACGCACCACGGTGCGCGATCTGGCCAGCGCGGTGGGCATCCAGTCCGGCAGCATCTTTCACCACTTCAAGAGCAAGGACGACATCCTGCGGGCGGTGATGCAGGAAACCATCCACTACAACACCGCCCTGATGCGCGCCGAGCTGGCCGAGGCCGGCAGCGTGCGCGAGCGGGTGCTGGCGCTGATCCGCTGCGAACTGCAATCGATCATGGGCGGCAGCGGCGAAGCCATGGCGGTGCTGGTGTACGAATGGCGTTCGCTGTCTGCGCAAGGTCAGGCCGAGGTGCTGGCCCTGCGCGACATCTATGAACAGATCTGGCTCCAGGTGCTGGGGGAGGCCAAGGCCGCCGGGTTTATCAAGGGCGATGTGTTCATCACCCGGCGCTTTCTCACCGGCGCCTTGTCCTGGACCACCACCTGGTTTCGGGCCCAGGGCAGCATGACCCTGGAGCAGTTGGCCGAGGAGGCCCTGCTGCTGGTGCTCAAGGATCATTCGCAGGCCGACTGATTCTGCCGTGCAACGTTGTCGAAGAGCCTTAAAGCGCCTAGCTTTAGAGCATTATTTTTCTTTTGTCCGAGGTGGGTTGCCTTGATGTCCTTGCCGCTGCGATCAGCCTTGCGAATGCTCTTGCTGGCGCTGGCAACCCTTTGGGTCTGTCCGGTCTCCTCGGCGCAACTGGTGCGGGTCGCGGCGGCGCATTTTCCGCCCTATACCGTGCGTCCTGAAACCGGTGCCGACACCGGCCTGTTGCCGCAACTGGTGGAGGCCCTGAACCAGTCCCAGAGCAAGTACCAGTTCGTCCTGGTGCCGACCTCGATTCCCCGGCGTTTCCGCGATTTCGAACAAGGCCGGGTCGACTTGGCGATCTTCGAGAACCCGGCCTGGGGCTGGAAGGACATTGACCACACCAGCGTCGACATGGGCCTGGAGGATGCGGAGATCTTCGTCGCCCAGCGCCAGCCCAATCGTGGCCAGGAGTATTTCGCCGACCTCAAGGGCAAGCGCCTGGCACTGTTCAGTGGCTATCACTACGCCTTTGCCCAGTTCAATGCCGACCCCAAGTACCTGGCCGACACCTACAACGCCACGCTTACCTATTCCCACGACAGCAACCTGCTGATGGTCCTGCGGGGCAGGGCGGACATAGCCCTGGTGACCCGTTCCTACCTCAGCGATTTCCTGGCCCGCAATGCCCAGGACGACGGTCAGTTGCTGGTGTCCCAGCGCATCGACCAGGTTTACCACCACTACAGCCTGATCCGCCCCCAGGCGCCGATCAGCGCCGAGGACTTTGCCGGGCTGCTGCAAAAACTGCGGGACAACGGCCAGATGCGCAAGATCTTCGACCCCTACCGCATCGTCGTGATGCCCGTGCCCCACGCCTGAGCCCCTGGCGCCCCGAGGGGCGCCTAAATTTTTCCCGCCGGCCCACGTCACTTGCTTGAATGCCCTTTGACGGTGAGGCCTGCCATGTCCCTTGTAAGTCCGCTGAGTGTCGAAATCCTGTCGGCGGCCGTGCTATCGGGCATCGATGAGGTTGGCGCCCGGCCTCGGTTGTTCCCGGCATGGCGCAGCCAGGGCCAGGAGTCCTTGGCCCCGGGGCCCCAGGCCGAGCGGCAGGATCAGTTGGCGTTCTGGCTGTCGGCCCAGGTGCACGCGCTGTACCTGGACCCGCCGGGTGCGCCGCCACCGCCACCCGCCCACGCCGATGCCTGTGCCGGGCCAAACCTTTGTCGGTACTGCCGGCAGGACTTCGATCTTTTGCACAAACGTGCCGCGTTGCTGGTGCTGGGGTGCAGTGGCCTGCTGGAGGGGTGAGCGGTGCTCGGCGCTCAGCGCCGGGCGAAGCTGTCGGGGCGGTTGCCCGAGACTTTGCGGCAATGCACCAGGGCATCGCGAATCATGAAATTGACCAGGGTCGGCGAGACGCCCAGCTCCTTGGCGATGTCCTTTTGCGGGACTCCGTGCAAGCGATACATCTCGAAGGCATAGCGGGTGCGGCTGGGCAATTCGGTCAGGGCATCGGCAATGTGTTCCAGGGTGGAAAAGTTCATGTGCGAGGTTTCGGGCGAAGCGCCATGAATCACCACATTCAAGCCTTCCTCTTCGGTGCCCGAATACTTCTGCTCCAGCGCCTGCTTGCGGTAATGGTCGATGGCCAGATTGCGCACGATCTGGAACAGGTAGCTGAGCTGGGCCTTGAACGAGGAGGTGATTTGCGGGGCCGACTGCAAGCGGAAAAAGGCGTCCTGGACCACGTCTTCAGCCCGGGACCGGCAGCCGGTAATCCGTGCTGCGATCTTGACCAGGATCAGGCGGTTGTCGACAAAAGCCTGGAGTAACGGTGAATCGCACCTGCTTGTGGATACTGGTTCCGTCATGGAAATCACCTTGTTGCAAAGAGGTAAGTGGGACGTCAGAAAAGTCTGACCTGTCCTACACATCGAGCGACAAATTAGGATGAATGATAATGATTGTCAATTGAGAAAAAGAACTAATGCTCTCTAGCGGTGCAGATTGAGAACAGCGGCTCATTCAGGGGCCGGAGCGGGTCTTGCCAGGGCCGGTGGGGACTAATTATTTGCCGAGGTCATCCGTTCCCATGGGAGAAAGATTCCGGGCAGCAAGCCCGGGCGTGGCGCCTTGCGGATGCCTGTGACCTGTGGCCAAGCCGTTGATTGTCGGTGGGTGGCCAGGGGCATGGCAGGGCAGGGGCCGCTCTCCATCGCAAGCACACTCCTGGCAGGAAACCCCATGACGGACGCGTTCGAACTCCCCAGCACCCTGGCCCAAGCCCTTCAACGCCGGGCAGTCCTGGCCCCTGATCAAGTGGCGTTGCGGTTTCTCGCCCAAGAGCAGGAGCAGAACGTGGTCCTCAGTTACCGGGACCTGGACCTTCGCGCGCGAACCATTGCCGCAGCCCTGCAAGCCAACGCCCAGTTCGGCGACCGCGCGGTGCTGCTGTTCCCCAGCGGCCCGGACTACGTCGCGGCGTTCTTCGGTTGCCTGTACGCCGGGGTGATCGCGGTGCCGGCCTATCCGCCGGAGTCGACCCGGCGTCATCACCAGGAGCGGCTGCTGTCGATCCTGGCCGATGCCGAGCCACGGTTGCTGCTGACCAGTGCCGGGCTGCGGGACTCACTGTTGCAACTGGACGAACTCAAGGCCGCGGGCGCGCCGCCACTGCTGTGCGTGGACACCCTGGCGCCCGGGCTGGCCGAAGACTGGCAGGCCGTTGAGCTCAAGGACGACGACATCGCCTTCCTGCAATACACCTCCGGCTCCACCGCGTTGCCCAAGGGGGTGCAGGTCAGCCACGGCAACCTGGTGGCCAACGAACTGCTGATCCGCCGCGGCTTCGGCATTGATCTCAACCCGGACGATGTGATCGTCAGCTGGCTGCCGCTGTACCACGACATGGGCCTGATCGGCGGTCTGCTGCAACCGATCTTCAGCGGCGTGCCCTGCGTGCTGATGTCGCCGGCCTACTTCCTGGCGCGGCCCGTGCGCTGGCTGGAAGCGATCAGCGAGTACGGCGGCACCATCAGCGGCGGCCCGGATTTCGCCTACCGCCTGTGCAGCGAGCGGGTCAGCGAGTCGGCCCTGGAGCGTCTCGACCTCAGCCGCTGGCGCGTGGCCTATTCCGGTTCGGAGCCGATCCGCCTCGACACCCTGGAAGGCTTTGCCGAAAAATTCAGCGCCAGCGGTTTTGCGCGCGACAACTTCCTGGCTTCCTACGGTCTGGCCGAGGCCACCCTGTTCGTCGCCGGCGGTGTACGCGGCCAGGGCATCCCGGCCTTGCACCTGGACGACCAGGCCCTGGCGCAGAACCGCGCCGAGCCGGGGCCGGGCAGTGCCATGATGAGTTGCGGTTTCAGCCAGCCTGCGCACGCAGTGCTGGTGATGGACCCGCAACAGCTCAGCGAACTGCCAGACAACCGCATCGGCGAAGTCTGGGCCGCCGGGCCAAGCATCGCCCATGGCTATTGGCGCAATCCCGAGGCCACGGCCAAGACCTTCGTCCAGCATGCCGGCCGCACCTGGCTGCGCACCGGCGACCTGGGCTTCCTGCGCGACGGTGAGCTGTTCATCACCGGACGCCTGAAGGACCTGCTGATCGTGCGTGGGCACAACCTGTATCCCCAGGACATCGAAAAAACCATCGAGCGCGAAGTGGAAGTGGTGCGCAAGGGCCGGGTGGCAGCGTTCGCGGTCAGCGACCAGGGCCAGGAAGGCATCGGCATCGCCGCGGAAATCAGCCGCAGCGTGCAGAAGATCCTGCCCCCCGAAGCGCTGATCAAGGCCATCCGCCAGGCGGTGGCCGAAGCCTGCCAGGAAGCGCCCAGCGTGGTGGTGCTGCTCAACCCCGGGGCCTTGCCGAAGACTTCCAGCGGCAAGTTGCAGCGTTCCGCCTGCCGCACCCGGCTGGCCGATGGCAGCCTGGATCACTACGCGCTGTTCTCCCAGGCCGACGCCGCCCCCGCCAGCGTTCAGGAAGCGTCCGACGACGCGCTGCAAAGCCTGATCGGGCGGATCTGGCAGGAGCACCTGCAATGCGCCGCCGTGGCCGCCGACGATCACTTCTTCCTGCTGGGGGGCAACTCGATCGCCGCCACCCAGGTCACGGCCCGTCTGCGCGAGGAACTGGGCCTGGAGCTGAGCCTGCGGCTGCTGTTCGAAGCGCCGACCCTGGGCGCCTTCACGGCCGCGGTGGCGCGCCTGCAACAGGACGGTGGCGTGGCCCAGGGCAGCATCCAGGCCCTGTCGCGCCAGCAGCCGCTGCCCCAATCCCTGGCACAGAACCGCCTGTGGATCACCTGGCAACTGGACCCGCACAGCAGCGCCTACAACATTCCCGGCGGCCTGCGCCTGCGCGGCGAGCTGAACCAAGAGGCCCTGCGCGCCAGCTTCCAGCACCTGCTGCAGCGCCACGAAGCGCTGCGCACGCGGTTTTTCGAGCGCGACGGCCAGGCCCTGCAACAGGTGGACGCGGCCGGTGAGTTCAACCTGCAGGTAATCGACCTCAGCGACCTGCCGCCGGTCGAGCGCGAAGCCCGGGCGCGGCAGATTCGCGAAGACCAAGCCCGCACCCAGTTCGACCTGGAAAAGGGCCCGCTGTACTGGGCGACCCTGGTGCGCCTGGACGATGAAGAGCACCAGTTGCTGCTGACCCTGCACCACATCATCGCCGACGGTTGGTCGCTGAATGTGCTGCTCGACGAGTTCTCCCGGCTCTATGCCGCTGCGGTTCAAGGCCAGCACCTGGAACTGCCGCCCCTGACCCTGCAATACGCCGACTACGGCAGTTGGCAGCGCCAGTGGCTGGCCCAGGGTGAAGGCCAGCGCCAGCTGGACTACTGGAAGCAGCAACTGGCCGATGAGGCCCCGGTGCTCAGCCTGGCTACCGATCACCCGCGCTCGGCCCAGCTCCGCCACAGCGCTGCGCGCCACAGCCAACGCCTCGGTGTGACCCTCAGCGAGGCCGTGCGCCAGACCGCCCAGGCCTGGCAGGTCACGCCGTTCATGCTGTTGCTGGCCACTTTCCAGACCCTGCTGCATCGCTACAGCGGGCAGACCGAGATCCGCATCGGCGTGCCCAATGCCAACCGCCCGCGCCTGGAAACCCAGGGCCTGCTGGGCTTCTTCATCAATACCCAGGTTTTGCGCGGCCAACTGGATGCGCGCCAGACCTTCGCCGAGCTGCTGCAACAGGTCCGCAGCACCGTGCTTGAGGCCCAGGCTCACCAGGACCTGCCCTTCGAACAACTGCTCGAAGCCTTCCCCGAAGCCCGTGAACAGGGCCTGTTCCAGGTCATGTTCAACCATCAGCAGCGTGATCTTGGCGCCTTGCGCCGCCTGCCGGGGCTGCTGGCCGAAGAGCTGCCGTGGCACAGCCGCGAGGCCAAGTTCGACCTGCAACTGCACAGCGAGGAAGAGCGCAACGGCCGCCTGAGCCTGGCCTTCGACTACGCCGACGAACTGTTCGACGCGGCGACCATCGAGCGCCTGGCCGGGCATTTCATCAGCCTGCTGGAGCATGCCTGCCAGCAACCGGACAGCGCCCTGGGCGATTTGCCGTTGCTAGGCAAGACCGAAGCGGCGCAACTGCAGCAATGGAGCATGGCGCCCTGTGCGCCGGCCGAGCGTTGGTTGCCGGAACGTTTGCATGAACAACTGCAGCAGACCCCGGAGCGCACCGCGCTGGTGTGGGACGGCGGGCAGCTGAGCTTTGCCGAACTCCATGCCCAGGCCAACCGCCTGGCCCACTACCTGCGGGACAAGGGCGTGGGCCCGGACGTGTGCGTGGCCATCGCCGCCGAGCGTTCGCCGCAGCTGCTGATCGGCCTGTTGGCGATCATCAAGGCCGGTGGCGCCTATGTGCCCCTGGACCCGGATTACCCCGCCGAGCGCCTGGCCTACATGCTCACCGACAGTGGCGTGCAACTGCTGCTGACCCAGGCCCACCTGCTCGACCAGATGCCCGAGGCTCCCGGCGTCAGTGCCATCGCCATGGACAGCCTCAAGCTCGACAACTGGCCGAGCCACGCCCCGGGCCTGCACCTGGACGGCGAGCACCTGGCCTACGTGATCTACACCTCCGGTTCCACCGGTCAGCCCAAGGGCGTCGGCAACACCCATCGCGCCTTGATGGAGCGCCTGCAATGGATGCAGGACAGCTATCAATTGCAGCCCGACGATGTGCTGATGCAGAAGGCCCCCATCAGCTTCGACGTCTCGGTGTGGGAATGCTTCTGGCCGCTGATCAGCGGCTGCCGCCTGCTGCTCGCCGCCCCCGGCGAACACCGCGATCCCCATCGCATCGCCCAGTTGGTACAGGAATATGGCGTGACCACGCTGCACTTCGTGCCGCCGCTGTTGCAGCTGTTTGTCGATGAACCGCTGAGCGCTGAATGCCACAGCCTGCGCCGGGTGTTCTCCGGTGGCGAAGCCTTGCCCGCCGAGCTGCGCGACCGCCTGCTGGAGCTCTTGCCGAACGCGCAACTGCACAACCGCTACGGCCCGACCGAAACCGCGATCAACGTCACCCATTGGCCGTGCTCGGTCGATGATGGCCCGCGTTCGCCCATCGGTCGTCCGCTGGGCAATGTGCTGTGCCGGGTACTGGATGCCGAGCTCAACCCGCTGCCCGCCGGGGTTCCGGGTGAGCTGTGCATCAGCGGCCAGGGGCTGGCCCGGGGTTACCTGGGACGCCCGGCGCTGACCGCCGAGCGCTTTGTAGTCGACCCGCTGGGCGAGGAGGGCGCACGCCTGTACCGCACCGGCGACCGCGTACGCTGGTGCGCCGACGGCGCGCTGGAATACCTCGGCCGCCTCGACCAGCAGGTCAAGCTGCGGGGGGTTCGGGTCGAGCCACAGGAAATCGAAGCGCGGCTGCTGGCCCAGGATGGCGTGGCCCAGGCCGCGGTGCTGGTGCGCGACACCGTCGCCGGCCCGCAGTTGATCGGCTACTACACCGCCCATGCCGGCGATGAAGACGAAACCCAATTCAGCGCCCGGCTGAAGGCTGCCCTGGCCGCCGAACTGCCGGAGTACATGGTGCCGGCGCAACTGCTGCGCCTGGAAGCCATGCCCCTGAGCCCCAGCGGCAAGCTCGACCGCCGGGCCCTGCCGGAGCCGCAATGGCAGGTGCGCGAGCACGTCGAACCGGGCACCGATCTGGAACGGCAGCTCGCCGCCATCTGGCGCGACGTGCTGGGCCAGCCCCGCATCGGCCTCAAGGACGACTTCTTCGCCCTGGGCGGGCATTCGCTGCTGGCCACCCAGATCATCTCTCGCACCCGTCAGGCCTGCGATGTCGAGCTGCCGCTGCGGGCGCTGTTCGAAGCCAGCGAGCTGGGAGACTTTGCCGAGCAGGTGCTGCTGATCCAGCAGTCCGGCGCGCGCAACCAGCAGCCGCCGATGGCCCGGGTTGACCGCAGCCAGCCGGTGCCGCTGTCCTATTCCCAGCAGCGCATGTGGTTCCTCTGGCAGATGGAACCCGACAGCCCGGCCTACAACGTGGGCGGCATGGCGCGGCTGTCTGGGGTGCTGGACGTGGGGCGCTTCGAGGCGGCGTTGCAAGCGCTGATCCAGCGCCATGAAACCCTGCGCACCACCTTCCCCAGCGTCAACGGCGTGGCCCATCAGCAAGTGCACGCCGACAGCGGCCTGCGCATGGCCTGGAAGGATTTCTCGGCCCTGGCCGCGGATGCCCGGCAACAACGCCTGCAACAGCTGGCGGACAGCGAGGCGCACCAGCCCTTCGACCTGGAAACCGGACCCTTGCTGCGCGCCTGCCTGGTCAAGGCCGGCGAGCAGGAACACTACTTCGTCCTGACCCTGCACCATATCGTCACCGAAGGCTGGGCCATGGACATCTTCGCCCGCGAATTGGGCGCGCTGTACGAAGCCTTCCTCGACGACCGCGAGTCGCCCCTGGAACCCTTGCCCGTGCAATACCTGGACTACAGCGTCTGGCAGCGCCAGTGGCTGGAGTCCGGCGAGCGCCAGCGCCAGCTGGATTACTGGACCGGGCAACTGGGCCGCGAACACCCGCTGCTGGAACTGCCCAGCGACCGGCCACGGCCGGCGGTGCAAAGCCACCAGGGCGAGCTGTACCGCTTTGACTTGAGCGACGAGTTGGCGGCCCGGGTGCGCGCCTTCAATGCCGAACACGGCCTGACCCTGTTCATGACCATGACCGCCGCCCTGGCGCTGCTGCTCTACCGCTACAGCGGCCAGACCGACCTGCGCATCGGCGCGCCGGTGGCCAACCGCATCCGCCCGGAAAGCGAAGGGCTGATCGGCGCCTTCCTCAATACCCAGGTGCTGCGTTGCCAACTCGACGGGCAGATGAGCGTCGGCCAGTTGCTGGAGCAGGTGCGCCACACGGTGATCGAGGGCCAGTCGCACCAGGACCTGCCGTTCGACCATTTGGTGGAAGCCTTGCAACCGCCGCGCAGTGCCGCCTACAACCCGCTGTTCCAGGTGATGTGCAACGTCCAGCGCTGGGAGTTCCAGCAAAGCCGGCAACTGGCGGGCATGACCGTGGAGTATCTGGTCAACGATGCCCGGGCCACCAAGTTCGACCTCAACCTGGAAGTCACCGACCTGGATCAGCGCCTGGGTTGCTGCCTGACCTACAGCACCGACCTGTTCGATGAGCCGCGCATTGCGCGCATGGCCGGTCATTGGCGCAACCTGCTGCAGGCCCTGATCGACGATCCGCAACGGCGCCTTTGCGAACTGCCGCTGCTGCACGCCGAGGAGCAGCAACAACTGCTGGACAGCCTGAGCGTCGAGCCCGGCGAGCAACGCCTGGATCAGTGCATCCACCAGCTGTTCAGCGAGCAGGCCCTGGCCCGCGGCGATGCCCCGGCCCTGACCTTCGCCGGGCAGACCCTGAGCTACAGCGAACTGGACAGCCGCGCTAATCGCCTGGCCTGGATGCTTCGCGAGCGTGGCGTGGGCCCGCAAGTGCGGGTCGGCCTGGCCCTGGAGCGTTCCCTGGAGATGGTCGTCGGCCTGCTGGCGATCCTCAAGGCCGGTGGCGCCTACGTGCCCCTGGACCCGGAATACCCCCTGGACCGCCTGCACTACATGATCGAAGACAGCGGCCTCGGCCTGCTGCTCAGCGATGCGCGGATGTTCGCCGCCCTCGGCCAGTTGCCGACGGGTGTCGGCCGGTGGTGCCTGGAGGAGGACGGTCCGCGCCTGGCCGACTACCCGGCCAGCGAGCTGCCGTTGATCAGCCTGCCGCAGCATCAGGCGTACCTGATCTACACCTCCGGCTCCACCGGCCAGCCCAAGGGCGTGGTGGTGTCCCACGGGGAAATCGCCATGCATTGCCAGGCGGTGATCCGCCGTTTCGGCATGCGCCCCGACGACTGCGAGCTGCATTTTTATTCCATCAACTTCGACGCCGCCACCGAGCGCTTGCTGGTGCCGCTGCTCAGCGGCGCCCAAGTGGTGCTGCGAGCCCAGGGCCAGTGGGACGCCGAAGAGATCTGCCAACTGATCCGTCAGCACCGCATCAGCATCCTCGGCTTCACCCCGAGCTACGGCAGCCAGCTGGCCCAGCATCTGGCCAGCCAGCAGCAGACCCTGCCGGTGCGCATGTGCATCACCGGTGGCGAGGCCCTGACCGGCGAGCACCTGCAACGCATCCGCGCGGCCTTCCAGCCGAGCCTGTTCTTCAACGCCTACGGCCCCACCGAAACCGTGGTCATGCCCCTGGCCAGCCTGGCGCCGCAGCAGTTGGCCGAAGGCGTGGCCAGCGTGCCGATCGGCAGTATCGTCGGGGCGCGGGTGGCCTACATTCTCGATGCCGATCTGGCGCTGGTGCCGCCCGGCGCCACCGGTGAGCTGTATGTCGGAGGGGCCGGGCTGGCCCAGGGTTATCACCGTCGTCCGGGGATGAGCGCCGAGCGTTTTGTCGCCGACCCGTTCGCCACGGATGGTGGGCGCCTGTATCGCACCGGCGACTTGGTGCGCCAGTGCGCCGACGGCCAGCTGGAGTACATCGGCCGGGTCGACCACCAAGTGAAGATCCGCGGTTTCCGCATCGAGCTGGGGGAGATCGAAACCCGCCTGCTGGATCATCCGGCCGTGCGCGAAGCGGTGGTGCTGGCCCTGGACACCCCGGCGGGCAAGCAGCTTGCCGCTTATCTGGTGAGCGAGGTGGCCGAGCACAGCGAAGTGCAGCAGGCCAACCTGCGCGAAGCCCTCAAGCAGCAGCTGAAAACCCAGCTGCCGGACTACATGGTGCCGACCCACCTGATCCTGCTGGCCAGCATGCCGCTGACCGCCAACGGCAAGCTCGACCGCCGGGCCCTGCCAATGCCGGACCCGGAGCTCAATCGCCAGCAGTACGTGGCGCCGAGCAACGCGCTGGAACAGACCCTGGCCCAGGTCTGGGGCGAAGTGCTGAACCTGCAGCAGGTGGGCCTCAACGACAATTTCTTCGAACTGGGGGGCGACTCGATCCTGTCGATCCAGGTGGTCAGCCGCGCCCGCCAACTGGGGCTGCACTTCACCCCGCGGGACCTGTTCCAGCACCAGACCGTGCAGACCCTGGCCCAGGTGGCCAGCCACACTCAACAGGTCAGCGCCGAGCAGGGTCAGCTCAGTGGCGAAGCGCCGCTGACACCGATCCAGCATTGGTTCTTCGACGCGGCCATTCCTCAGCCGCAGCACTGGAACCAGGCGCTGCTGCTGGAGCCGCTGGGCGTGCTCGATGCGCAACTGCTTGAGCAAGCGCTGCTGGCGGTGCTGGAGCAGCACGACGCCCTGCGCCTGCGTTTCAAAGCGCTGGATGGGCAATGGCGCGCCGAGTACCTGCCGCTGTCCGACGCGCCGCTGCTGTGGCAAGTGCGGGTGCCGTCCATGGCCACCTGCGAGGCGCTGTTCGCCGATGCCCAGCGCAGCCTCGACCTGGAACACGGGCCGCTGCTGCGGGCGGTACTGGTGGACGGGCCGCAAGGCGAGCAACGCCTGCTGCTGGCCATCCACCACCTGGTGGTGGACGGCGTGTCCTGGCGCGTGCTGCTGGAGGATCTGCAGAACGCTTATCGCCAACTGCAAGCCGGGCAGAGCCTGAGCCTGCCGGCCAAGACCAGCGCCCTGCGGGACTGGTCGAGCCGCCTGCAAGCCTATGCCGGCAGCGAATCCCTGCGTGAAGAACTCGGCTGGTGGCAGCAGCAACTGGCCGGCCCGGCCGCGCAATTGCCGGGCCTGAATGCCACTGGCCGCCAGCAGCATCAGCAGGCCCGCAGCCACAGCGTGACCCTGGATGCCGAGCGCACCCGTCAGCTGTTGCAACAGGCCCCGGCGGCCTACCGCACCCAGGTCAACGACCTGCTGCTGACCGCCCTGGCCCGGGTGCTGTGCCGCTGGAGCGGGCAGCCTTCGGCCCTGGTGCAACTGGAAGGTCACGGCCGTGAAGCGCTGTTCGACGAGATCGACCTGACCCGCAGCGTCGGCTGGTTCACCAGCGCCTATCCGCTGCGCCTGACCCCGTTGCAGGTGGAAGAAGCGGCCGGGCAGGGCGCCTCGATCAAGGCCATCAAGGAACAACTGCGGGCCGTGCCGCACAAGGGCCTGGGCTACGGCGTGCTGCGCTACCTGGCCGATGACGCCTGCCGTGAAGCCTTGGCGGCGCTGCCGCTGGCGCCGGTGACCTTCAACTACCTGGGCCAGTTCGATCAGAGTTTTGGTGCTGACGCGCTGCTGCGTCCGCTGGACGAATCCGTCGGCCCGGCCCACGCCCCAGAGGCGCCGTTGCCCAACGAACTGAGCATCGACAGCCAGGTCTACGGCGGCGAGCTGGTGCTGCGCTGGACCTACAGCGCTGAACGTTTCGACGCCGAGCTGATCGGCGAACTGGCGGACGCCTACCTGAGTGAGCTGCAGAGTCTGATTGCCCATTGCCTGGGCGACGATGCCGGTGGCCTGACGCCGTCGGACTTCCCCCTGGCGCGCCTGACCCAGGCCCAGCTCGATGGCCTGCCGGTGCCGGCCGTGCAGATCGAAGACGTCTACCCGCTGACCCCGATGCAGGAAGGCATGCTGCTGCACACCCTGCTGGAGCCGGGCACCGGCCTGTACTACATGCAGGACCGCTACCGCATCAACAGCGAGCTGGACCCGCAGCGTTTCGCCCAGGCCTGGCAGGCGGTGGTGGCCCGGCATGAAGCGCTGCGCGCGTCGTTCTGCTGGAACGTCGGCGAAGACATGCTGCAAGTTATCCACAAGCCGGGCCGCACCCCGATCGAGTTCCTCGACTGGAGCGCGGTGCCCGAGGCCGAGCAGGAGCCCAAGCTCCAGGCGCTGCTCAAGGCCGAGCGCGAGGCCGGTTTCGATCTGCTCAACCAGGCGCCGTTCCACCTGCGGCTGATCCGCGTCGGCGCCGCGCGCTACTGGTTCATGATGAGCAACCACCACATCCTCATCGATGCCTGGTGCCGCTCGCTGCTGATGAATGATTTCTTCGAGATCTACACCGCCCTCGGCGAAGGCCGTGAGGCGCAGCTTGCAGTACCGCCGCGCTACCGCGACTACATCGGCTGGCTGCAACACCAGAGCCTGTCCGAGGCGCGGCAGTGGTGGCGGCACAACCTCGAAGGCTTCGAACGCACCACGCCGATCCCCAGTGACCGGCCATTCCTGCGCGAACACGCCGGTGACAGCGGCGGCATGATTGTCGGTGACTGCTACACCCGCCTCGATGCCCGGGACGGCGCGCAACTGCGCGAGCTGGCGCAACAGCATCAACTGACCGTCAACACCTTCGCCCAGGCGGCCTGGGCCCTGGTGCTGCGGCGCATGAGCGGCGATCGCGACGTATTGTTCGGCGTTACCGTGGCCGGGCGCCCGGTGGACATGCCGGAGATGCAACGTACCGTTGGTTTGTTCATCAACAGCATCGCGCTGCGGGTCAAGCTGCCCGAAGAGGGCCAGCGTTGCAGCGTACGCCAGTGGCTTGGCGACCTGCTCGACCGCAACATGCAGCTGCGTGAATACGAATACCTGCCGCTGGTGGCGATTCAGGAATGCAGTGAGCTGCCCAAGGGCCAGCCGCTGTTCGACAGCCTGTTCGTGTTCGAAAACGCCCCGGTGGAAGTCTCGGTGCTCGACCGCGCCCAGAGCCTGAACGCCAGTTCCGATTCCGGCCGGACTCACACCAACTTCCCGATCACCGCCGTGTGCTACCCGGGGGATGACCTGGGCCTGCACCTGTCCTACGACCAGCGCTACTTCGAACAGGCGACCATCGAGCGCATGCTCGGCGAGTTCAAGCGCCTGCTGCTGGCGCTGATGCAGGGCTTGCAGGGCGACATGGCCGACCTGCCGCTGCTGGGTGCAGAGGAGCAGGACTTCCTGCTCGCCGGCTGCAATCAGAGCGCGCACCCGTATCCACTGGAGCGCAGCTACGTGGAACTGTTCGAGGCCCAGGTGGTGGCTCATCCGCAGCGCGTGGCCGCCAGTTGCCTGGACCAGCGCTACAGCTACGCCGAGTTGAATCGCGACAGCAACCGCCTGGGTCATGCCTTGATCGCCAACGGCGTGGGCTTCGACCAACCCGTGGCCTTGCTGGCCGAGCGCGGCCTGGAACTCTTGGGCATGATCATCGGCAGCTTCAAGGCCGGGGCCGGCTACCTGCCCCTGGACCCGGGCCTGCCGAGCCAGCGCTTGGGGCGCATCATCGAGCTCAGCCGCACGCCGATCCTGGTGTGCACTGCGGCCTGCCACGAACAGGCCCTGGCCCTACTGGACGAATTCGCCTGCGCCGGGCGGCCACGGTTGCTGGTCTGGGAAGAACTGCAAGGCGCCGGGCATGCCGAAAGCAATCCGGGCCGCTACAGCGCGCCGTACAACCTGGCCTACGTGATCTACACCTCCGGTTCCACCGGCCTGCCCAAGGGCGTGATGGTGGAGCAGCGCGGCATGCTCAACAACCAACTGAGCAAGGTGCCGTACCTGCACTTGAGCGAGGCTGACGTGATCGCCCAGACCGCGTCCCAGAGTTTCGATATTTCGGTCTGGCAGTTCCTCGCCGCGCCGCTGTTCGGTGCCCGGGTCGACATCGTGCCCAATGCCATCGCCCACGACCCCCAGGGCCTCTTGGCCCACGTCGAGGAGCAGGGCATCACGGTGCTGGAGAGCGTGCCGTCGCTGATCCAGGGCATGCTCGCCCAGGACGCCATCGCCCTGGAGAGCCTGCGCTGGATGTTGCCCACCGGCGAGGCCATGCCACCGGAACTGGCGCACCAATGGCTGCTGCGTTATCCACAGATCGGTCTGGTGAACGCCTACGGCCCGGCGGAGTGTTCCGACGATGTGGCCTTCTTCCGGGTGGACCTGGCTTCGACCCGGGGCGCCTACCTGCCGATTGGCACGCCCACCGACAACAACCGCCTGTACCTGATGGACGAAGCCCTGGAGCTGGTGCCCCTGGGCGCCGTCGGCGAGCTGTGCGTAGCCGGCACCGGTGTCGGCCGTGGCTACGTCAGCGACCCATTGCGTACCGCGCTGGCCTTCGTGCCCCATCCGTTCGGTGCGGCGGGCGAGCGCCTGTACCGCACTGGCGACCTGGCCCGCCGACGCAGCGATGGCGTGCTGGAATACGTCGGCCGCATTGACCATCAGGTGAAGATCCGTGGCTACCGCATCGAGTTGGGCGAGATTGAAGCGCGCCTGCACGAACAGCCGGAAATCCGCGATGCCGCCGTGGGCGTGCAGGACGGGGTCAACGGCAAGCATCTGGTGGGCTACCTGGTGGCCAGTGACTCAAGCCTGAGCCCGAGCGAATGCCTGGAGCGGATCAAACCGCGGCTGCGCGCCGAACTGCCCGAATACATGGTGCCGCTGCACTGGCTATGGCTTGCGCGCCTGCCGCTCAACGCCAACGGCAAGCTCGACCGCAAGGCCCTGCCGGCCCTGGAGATCGGCCAGTTGCAGAGCCAGGACTATCAAGCCCCGGGCAGCGAACTGGAGCAGACCCTGGCGGACATCTGGGCCGAGGTGCTCAAGGTCGAACGGGTGGGCGTGCGCGACAACTTCTTCGAGTTGGGCGGGCATTCCCTGCTGGCCACCCAGATCGCCTCACGGGTGCAGAAAACCCTGCAGCGCAACGTACCGCTGCGGGCCATGTTCGAGTGCAGCACGGTGCAGGAACTGGCCGCGTACATCGAAGGCCTGGGTGCCAATGCAATCAGCGAGGAAAAGGTGGACCGGTTGAGCGACCTGATGGCCGAGCTGGAGGGCTTGTAAGCTTATGCGGCGGGCGCAGCCACCCCGAAGGCTGCGCCTCACTCCTTCAGGAAGGTCGCGCATTCAGACTTTACGGCCGCTGCATAACCGAGCGATCTCTACAGGAAGCCTATTCAGGGGGGAAATAGAAAGGCAATATTAAGCCAAGGGTTTTTGTTTGCCCTTATCGATTGGACTGAGCAGAAGCAAGAATAACAAGGATGCACCGAATGAAAGCAGAGTTGCGAGGCGGCGAAAAAATCATCAAAGAAGGGGCGGCAAACCTTCAAAGAAATATTGAGACGGTGGGCGGAAGGCTTTTTCTGACGAACCAGCGTCTGCTATTTGTCGCGCATAAAATTAACTTCCAAAGCGCTCCTGACGAGATTGAAATCTCAAACATCCAGTCATTGAAACCGGCGTGGACTAAATTTTTAGGTCTTATCCCCGTTTTCCCCAACTCCTTATCTGTTTTTACAAAGCTGGGTATAGAGTCTCGATTTGTACTATTTGGCCGTGACGCATGGGCTGCTGCCATTGCTGCAACCATGAATGGGGCCAATGGCTAAGTAACCTTCAGTTTGAAATAGTCCGCCGCGCAAAGCCCGACAGCAGCCCTGTCGGGCTTTGTCGTTTCAAACAGTTCAAGGACCGGAACCATGGCAGAACAGCTTTACTGGCACGACATCGAAGACACCTTGGGCAACTGGAGTGGCCTCGGCGTCGAGGTCGAACCGGGCGCCACGGACAAACCGCCGCTGTACCTGCGCACCGGCGCCAACGCCCGGATCAGGTTGATGCACCACGACACACCGTTGTTCTGGGCCACCCTGGCCCGGGATTACGGCGGCGTTTGGCTGGTGCGCAACCCGCTGGCCGATGGCGCCGAATGCCGATTGCTGGCGCCCATCGATTCACCCTCGGTCGAGCAGCACGCGGCGCTGGCGCCCGAGCAGCGGATCAAGGCCTGGAGCCGCTATTTCGTCAGCCGCCTGAGTGAAAGCGCCCGGCACTTTCTCACCCCCGGTTACTGGCTGGCCCAGGGCCTGCTGCCGGAGCCGACCAGCACCGCGCGGGGCCTGGATAATTGGCGCTTCAACTCGCGGGACGACGCCCTGACCCACCTGCCCAACTGGCGACTGTACGGCGAGGATTTTCTCGACAACCTGCAACCCCAGACCCTGGAATGGATCGACTGGTGGCACGGCGGCGGCAAGCTGATCGGCCTGCACCGTGTCGACTCCGAGGCCGGGCGCTTGAAGTGGTGGCGCAAAAAGGCCCGCGAAGGCAGCCTGCCGCCGATCCTGCTGTGGTACGTCGGCGGGCTGGCGTCCCATGTGGTGATCGATGGCCATTACCGCTTGCAGGCGGCCCTGGCGGAAAATCTTGCGCCCTCGTTCATCGTCCTCAGCGCCACCCGGGTGCGCGACTTTGCGCCAAGCCTGGAGCACCAGCAACGGGTCATGGACTCACTGCGCAAGCGTGGCGACTCGGTGTCGCGCAACCCGGCCCTGAGCACCGAGAACCTCAATCGGGTACTGATTCAGGCCTTCGATGACCGGCCGCATTACCACAGCGCTACCCAGGCCTGGGCCAGTCATGAGTCGGAGGCGCAGTGGTGCGACGAAGTGCGTCAGTGCCTGAGTGGGCAGGGGCTGGCGGATGAGGTGGAGGCAGTCATTGCCCGACGTGGGTAAAGCGCTGGCCGCCTTCGCTGGCAAGCCAGCTCCTACAGGCGAAAGCGCCGGCAAGCCATCTGCTATAGTCGCGCCCGCCCGCCGCCGGGCCGGTCATTGATCAAGGGTTAGGGACAATCGTGGAACAGATTTTCTGGCGTGATATCGAGGATTTGGCCGGCCACTGGAACGGCCTCGGCGTGGATGTCAAAGGTCCGGCCAGCGGCAAGCCCAACCTGTGCCTGCTCAGCGGCAACAACAAGCGCATGCAGTTGGTGTTGGGGGACCAGACCCTGCTCTGGGGCACCATGTCCCGCTGCCTCTATGGTGTGTGGCTGGTGCGCAATGACCTGCTGGAGCAACTGCCGCAGACCCTGGTGGGCCCCATCGATTCGCCTCAGGTGGAACAACAGGCGCGCCTCGACCCGGCCCTGCGCCTCAAGGCCTGGAGCCGCTTCTTCGTCCAGCAACTGATACAGCACCAGCCGGACTTCTTCTACCCCGGCTACTGGTTGGTGCGGGCCCTGCGTCCGGCGTCCCAGAAACCCATGCGACCCATGCTCAGCGGCACCGAAGCCTGGTATTTCAAGGGCGGTGAAGATGGCCAGAGCCATATGCCGCAGTGGGCGATCCATGGCCGCAATATCCTCGACAACCAACAGGCCGGTACGGCGCGCTGGGTCGAGCTGGGGGAGTACGGTGGCGCGGTGGTCGGCCTGCATGCCGTGGACCCGCATTCCGGGCGCTTGAAGTGGTGGCGCAAGAAAGCCCGCGAAGGCAGCTTGCCGCCGATCCTGCTGTGGTACGTCAGCGGCTTGAACTGCCACCTGATCCTCGATGGCCATTACCGCCTGCAGGCAGCCATTGATGAAAACCTGCCACCGGAATTCCTGGTGCTCAGCTCGCCACGGCTGTACCGCTATCGCCCCAACCCGCAAGAGCAGCAGAAAGTGCTGGGGGCACTGCAAGTGCAGGTCCAGCGCAACAAGCTGGAAACCGGGCGTTTCAACCAGTTGCTGATCAGCACCTTCGACGACCGGCCGTATCACGGCTTCGGCAGCCAGTCGTGGGTGGGGGTTGCCTCGGAGCAGGTGTGGATCGACCAGGTCAGCGGCATTCTCAAGGAGCGCGGAGGCCTTAGCGACCTGGAGGAAGTCCTCGAACGCGAGGCGCCGGAAGAGTACCGCTGAGGCGGCTCCTCAACTACCTCACGCCGCCCGCGGTTTTGTAGCTGATTCCGCAGGCTCCTCCGAACGCGCAGCGCTCGGAGGAGAATCACAGGGTTATTTGGGATCGCCAACAAGATCATGCAGGTGTTGGCGCTGTATCGGGGGGCGGCCTCGGTGAAGATATAAAATGCGTTGGAACGACGGACAATCGTTTTTTTAGTCAGAATAATCCGTTGATTGAATGTGAAAGCGCAGCTATGTGTGCGAATCTTCCTCAAAGGTCGCTTTTAGCTTTCTTAACATGTTGTTTCTGGAACCTCATTGTGTGCCTCATGAATCCTTGGAGCAGTTCCATTGATTGTTCGAACGAATATAAATCTGTATCTATTTGCAGGTCAGGATGAAGGGGGGGCTCGTACGGTGAATCAACTCCAGTAAAGTTCAATAGCTGCCCAGTTCGTGCCATGCGGTACATCCCTTTTGGATCCCGTTTTTCGCACGTCGCCAAACTAGTGCTTACATAAACCTCTCGGAAGTGTTCTGAACCGATCACTTTCAGAGCCCGCTCTCGATCTTTTTTATAGGGAGAAATGAATGCGGCTATCACGATGATTCCTGCCTCATTCATCAGTTTCGCTACTTCGGCTACACGGCGGATATTTTCGGCTCGGTCTTCACTACTGAATCCTAGATTGCTGTTCAGTCCATGCCGAACGTTATCGCCGTCCAAGACATAACACAGATGCTCATTATCGATGAGCCAGCGTTCAAGAGCATAGGCCAGGGTTGATTTTCCCGACGCGCTCAAACCCGTCATCCAGAGTGTCAAGGGTGTGTGGCCAAGTAGTTGTTCGCGATCCTCAGCGTTAACCTGACTGCTATGCCAGACAAGCATATCTTGATTTTTTTGAGTCATGTGTCTAAGCCTCGTAGTCCTGCTTCCAGGATTTTTTTGTGGGGCGTATTGTGGGGCTTGGTCGTGGCAATGGGGGTTACCTTCGCGTCGGAGGCAGCACGAAGGTGTAGGGTAACGAAACGATTTATAGATTTTATGTCACCATTAGACTGTCGTTGACTCTTGTCTTATGCATATCTTGTCTCGGACCTATGTCTGTGGTTTCAATCTGGTCGATATGTTTTTCAATGAGTAGATGCATTTTTTATTGGCGAGTACATATTTTTTAGGCTAACGCTTGCTCCGAGAAATAATCATGCGTAGTGGCTTGGTTACTTGCCAAGAAATTGAGTTTCGCATTTCTTCAAGCGTACTTCTGCATTGCGCCAGATTCTCTGCCAACTCGGCAGATGCTGCAGATTCCCTAAGTCTTTCTTGGTTGATTTCTTGCTCTAAAGCGGCTTGCTCGGCTGGTTTTGCATTGGAGTAATCTAAGGTGTTCTTGCTGTTAGAGGTTCGTCTTTCTTTGAGGTCAATCAGTCTGCTAATCAGGCGACGATCGTACGCTGCCAACACTGCATCAGTGAATACATAGTCAAGCAAGTTGATGGCTTTGACTTGGGCAAGTGTTTCCGGTTTCAGCGATGGCGCATCGCTACTATTGGTGATGTGCTGCATATCTTGCTCGATGGATACATCCAGATCAGTAAGCAGACCGCACACATTGATGAATTCATCCAAGATGGGGAACTTGCCTACCCAGATAAATGCTTGGCATACCTGTCTGGCTAAATCCAAAGCTGTGTGCTCATCGAATACTTTTGGCTCAAGTTGTGGGTGGAGGAAGTGAGAAAAGTAAGAAAGGTAATAGTTCTGATGTAGTCGGGCAAAATTCAAGACCAACGCGTCTGGGTCGGAATCAATTGCAATAAATTCATTGAACAGGGACTCTCCGAATTTCTCGCGGTGAAATTCATACTCTCCGCCTGGAGAGTGTCCAGCCACAATTTTCGCATGCTCATCGCGTAAAAAACGACGCATGTGAAAGGCCTCTGAGATCACGCGGCTCACAGGATCACGAATAATCGTCACACGCTGTATCTGATCAGACTCAAGCAAGTAAGGAACGTTGTGATAGGTGTGGTGGTGATAAATGACGTCATCATCGAAGCAAAGATTGGTTTTCTCAAGGAAGTCGTGGAAATACTGGATCGCTTCATTCGGAGCAAATGGATGTCCCACCATCTCCTTAGACTGATGATAGAGGTCAGCAATGATTTTATTTTGCCTTGCAGCTACAACTGCCAAGCTGTGCCAAACCGATGATCCTCCAGTTCTGGGGATATGAAAAAACATCAATGCCATAAATGACCTGCTAGGTAAGGAAATGCCACACGTGGAGTTGATATCAGATTAGTAGCACTGCTCCTTGTGTCTAAAATTTATTTACTGCAATCAAATTTGCGAGGATAGCAGACTCTCAGGTTGCTATTCTAGGCATGCTAATTTGGCGGGGTAGTCATACGGATGAATCCCTTCCAAATGCTGCTCATACACCAGCGCAAAGTCGTGTTAACTGTTCGATGCTAATGACGGATTGTTCTCTATCAAACCCTCTGTGTTCGGCCATGTGGAGGCCGCAAGATCAAGGTAAAAAACCTAACCAACGTTAAGCTAGTACTACGCACTTTTTAGCTGCTGGCGCAGGCTACAAACGCGCAGCGGTCGCGAGATCTGAAAGACTCCCGAGGTGCGTAGGGTGATCTCCGAGCAAGATCTCACCAAGGCTCGACAGCGGCTACGGAGTCGATGCCGATCAGGCTGAAGGCCCTTCTAATGACATTTAATCGTTTTCGATTGTAAGGCAGATCCGAGACTGCCGGCCGCTTGAATGCGTCGGGTGGGCGGGCTAGGGG